>JAJOIW010000147.1 GCA_021209225.1 Verrucomicrobiota bacterium | reverse complement strand
TCAAAGGAAGTTCCGACCGGGACAGAGATCGTGACCGCGGATTCCGCGGTGGAAAAGGTGGCGGCGGCGGAAAAGGCCGCAACAATTATTAATCGGTTCATTCCACACCTCAGAAAGCGGATCTCTCCGCTTGTCTCCTGTCACTCGACTTTTCAGTCATTCATTCCGCTTTCAGAACAGTTTCATTTCATACTTGAATTTGACAATGTGTGGAAGCCCGGTTGACTTTCGGATTTACTTCGACCTCGCTCGGTAAATCGTTTTTTTATTCCCGATTTTTTCCGGCGACAGCCACAATTTTGAGCCTCGTTCCAGGTCACCTGGACCGGGGTTTTTCCGTTATTGTGCAGGCGCTGGACAAGTCAAAGCCCAGAGGATTGTCCCTGGGCTTTGGTTCTGGAATGAGTTTTTTGAAAAACCTATTCTGGTTGTGGCGGGATGATTCTGAAAAATTGGCTGTTCACCTCTTGCGGGATGAGCACCCGGATATTGAGGCCATTGTCGACAAAAACGGACACATTCTGCCAGGTTGTCTTGTTGAGGGTATCATTGTGTTGCAGCACCCAACCTTCCCTGAGTGTGGACGATGGAACATTGATGGTCACCCTATTGTCCAAATGTCGCACATATCGAATGAGTTTATCCTGAGATGGCAATCCGCTGGTTGAAATTTGATACGAGCCATTTCCACCCAGAATATTATTCGAAATCACAACCATGAAAAGACCGCTGTCGGGAGCTGTAAAATTCAATTGAGCCAGAGATGCATGGAAAACTGAGTTTATCAGCTGCCCTTCAGGACCATAAACCTGAATACGTGGAGAAAAGCTTGAGCCGCCTGCCATTTCCTGAGCGTTGATTGTGATCCTATTTCCCGCATTGGCCGCAAACGACCAAACATCCATGTCCGCAAGAGTGAGGACCCCATCATGAAGGGTTTCGGGAATAATTTTACCACCTTCATCTCCTCCTGGAGCTGAGAATTGCCCTGGAGTTTTAACCTGATACAGGACATATGTTCCGTCATATCCGGCAAAATGACTCCAGACCACCGCTGTGAATTTGCCGGATTCGGGCAACTTCAGGTCAATGATATTGTCATGATGTCCCGGGTCTCCTTCAGCCAATAAATTTCCATGTGGTCCATAGAGAAGCAGTCTGGGGCGGAACCAGGACGTGTTGCCAGTCAGTCGCGCAGCCCTTAACAAAACATGTTCGCCATCGGCGGCATCAAAAGTCCAAGCATCCATGTCCCCCATGGTGATTGAGCCTTCATGTCGGCCACCATTGGTCAAAATGCCGCCCTCATCGCCGCCCGGAACAGCAAATCCACCAGGAAGTTTCAAATAATGAAGGCGGTATGTGCCATCATACCCCGCAAAGTGGCTCCAGGCTAATGCGGTATAGGTTCCGGCTGACGGAGTGATCAGATTGATCCAATTGTCATGTTCAGCGGGGTTGCCTTCATCCAGAACTCTCCCGTCAGGACCGAAAAGCATGATTCTGGGTCGGAACCAGGATGTATTCCCTGTGAGTCGGGCATTGCGGAGCAAGACCTGTTGACCGGCTTCCGCTTCAAAGGTCCAGGCATCCATGTCTCCCATGGTGATTGCTCCTTCGTGGTTGCCACCATTGGTGAGCGATCCGCCATTGTCGCCCCCAGGCACAGAAAACCCGCCCGGAAGGTTTAAGAAATGGAGGCGGTATGTGCCGTCATATCCCGCAAAGTGGCTCCATATCACAGCAAAGTAAGTTCCTGCTATTGGAGTGGTCAGATGGATCAGGTTGTCGTGCTCTGCTGGATCGCCCTCACCCAGCATATTACCATCGGGACCGAAAAGCAGGATCCTGGGCCGGAACCAGGATGTATTCCCTGTGAGTCGGGCACTCCGGAGGAGGACCTGTTGGCCCGCCCCTGCTTCAAAGGTCCAGGCGTCCATGTCTCCCATAGTGATTGCGCCCTCATGATTTCCACCGTTTGTCAGGGCCCCCCCCTCGTCCCCTCCGGTTGTGTTGATTCCACCAGGAATCTTCAGGTAATGAAGGCGATATGTGCCATCATAATCAGCGAAATGGCTCCATACGAGAACAGTGTATGTCCCGGCCAGGGGAGTGGTCAGATGGATCAGATTGTCATGGTCGGCGGAATCGCCCGCATCCAGCAGGCTTCCATCGGGCCCGAAAAGCAGGATCCTGGGTCGGAACCAGGCAGTATTGCCTGTGAGTCGGGCATTCCGGAGGAGGACCTGTTGGCCTGCTTGTGCTTCAAAAGTCCAGGCATCCATATCCCCGGTGGTGATTGTGCCCTCGTGATTAGCTCCTGGTACCAGAGAACCGCCTTCATCCCCTCCCGGGGTGGTGAATCCACCCGGAAATTTCAGGTAATGAAGTCTGTAGGTGCCATCGTAGTTGACGAACTGAGGTTGGACTTTCACCTGGAATGTGCCGCTTATCGGAGCCACCAGCGAAATGAGGTTGTCGTGATTGGAAGAATCACCCGATGCGAGCAATTCTCCATCCGGGCCATAGAGATAGATTGTTGGCCGGAACCAGCTGGTATTGCCAGTGAGACGGGCGGCACGCAGCAGGATATGGTTCCCGGCTTCCGCTTCGAATGACCACCAGTCCTCCTCGCCGGAAAGCAGTCCGTCCTCATAGTTTTGTCCGCTTGCCAGAGTGGCTCCCATGGGAGCCGGGTAATTGAATGGACCCTCCTCATTGAGATAGTTCAGTCGATAGGTGCCAGCTCCACTGATCAGTCCTGAGTCCACAACCACTGTAAAGGTGCCTTCAGCTGCCAGAATCAATGAGAGCACGGCAGAAGAATTTGCCGAGGGAACCGGATCCTGAGCAAAGCCAATGAGTTCACCATTTGGATCAAAGACTCTCGCTCTGGGTGAATATCCTGCTCCACCCGACAACTGATCCAACTTCAGTGTGATGCGGTTCCCCATCTTGCCATTGAAATTCCAAAGATCCAATTCTCCTAAAGTCGTTCCTCCATCGTTATTGTTGGAAACTAATGGCGCGCCAGAATTCCCCTGTGTCGTATTCTGGGAATGGACTCTGAAATAAAACATGCGGTATGAACCTGTATTTTCAGGTGTGCTCGAATCAATCAGAACCGTATATGTTCCACTCTCGGGCAGTATAAATTCCAGGCGGGACTCTGATAATTCAGTGGTTCTATCGTTTTTGGCGTGGCCCACAATCCCGCCAAGAGAATTGAATATCCGCAGACGTGGTGAATAGCCGGTTGTTCCGGAAACCTGTGCCACATGGAGGAAAATGGTGTCTCCCGCCATGGCTTCAAAATTCCATGGATCGATGTCAGACAGGCTGGTTGCGCCATCCTGTCTTTCTCCACTGATGAGTGTGGCCCCATCATCGTTGGGAGGAACGGTGTATGCCTGAGCCAGATTGAGATAATGAATCCGGTAATTGCCCGTCCCTTCGCTGGTGGCCGAATCAGCCACGACAGTGAGGGTATCAGCAGCGTCGGAAATGAATGCAATTCGCGCCTCAGACATGGTTGAAGCGCTGCTGCCTGAATTCTCAGCAATAATCTCACCTTTGGAGTTAAAAACCCGAAGACGTGGCACAAAATTATCCGTCCCCGAGATTTGAGCCATTCTCAGTTCCACATATTCTTTCCCGAAAACATCAAAATTCCAGGAGTCCAGGTCTCCCAGGGAAATGGTTCCTTCATGTCTCCCTCCATTCGTGAGTGGCCCGCCTGTCTCGTTTGGAGCAATGATGGGATCTCCAGGAACCACCATGAAATCGATTCGGTAACTGCCGGATCCATTCGGGATGTTGGAGTCGACAACCAAATTGAATGTGCCGGAGGAAGGAGGAATGAAATCCAGTCGTGCCGATGAGGCGGTGGATGTTTTCGAGCTCTCAGCAAATCCCACCATCAGTCCCTCAGCATCGTATATGCCAAAGCGTGGAGAAAAGACACTGCCACTCCCTGAATGGCTGACTCTGAGAAAGACGGAATCACCCATTGAGGCGTTGAAAGACCATGTCTGAGTTCCTCCTGAGTTGATGGCACCCGTATGTGATCCACCGTTAATCAGCAGTTCTTGTCCCGAAGCCGTGCAGTTGATGAGCCAGGCTGCAAGGATGATCAGGGATTTGAAACCCTGAGCAATGGTCATGGGAATGGTTTGTCGATCGCGACAGTGGAAAAGTTTGTGAGCTGTGCAATTGTTCATCAGGTTATCGATCATGGATGCTGGAGTTTACTGAAAATCAAGCTGATTTCCCGGGTTGAAAGTGATTTATCAAAGACGAGCCCAGGAAAAAGGATTCGAAAAATCCTGAACAACAAACTGATGGTCAGCCTGCTGAATGTAAAGTTGAAAACTTGTATTTCCCTACAATCACAGAGGACTTTGTACCAATCCGATAGAATCATTAATAAATCCAGCCGATCGATGCAGGTCAGGAGGGCATTCTGCGGATTTGACTTAACTGCACAATATGGTCACGGCAAAAAAGGCTCTGGGGTAAGCCTGATGTGATCCACCATGAGGCATGTGGTTGGTGGAGTGGCCTCAGGGGGTGTTCCGGATTTCGGAAGAAGTGCCTATCCGATAGAGGAATTTGTCGGATCGGAGGATGAGGCTGTTATGAGAAACGGCGGGGCTGCCATTGAATTGTGAGCCATCTCTGAGGTCATTCACTGCGAGGAGTTCGAACTGAGGGGACGCTTTGACGATGAAGGTTCTCCCCATGCGATCGAGGTAATAGATGGCATTTCCTGCAAGGATTGGGGATGAGTAGAACTGATCGGCGCGATCGAGTCTTTCCTCGTAAAGGACCTCGCCCGTGGTGAGGTTGCAGGTGTATGCGATGCCGCGCTGGTCCTGAACCCAGTAAAGGTGGTCACCATGCAGGACTGGGGACGAGACATTCGATCCTTTCCGCTGGGTCCAGAGGCGATGGGATGCGGTGACATTTCCTTGACCACCGGTTTTAACCGCCAGCATGGTGGTTCCGGATCTGCCCCCCAGGTAGTAGACTACCCCATCGCGCGCCACACCAGTTGGCACCATATACCAGGAGATATCCGTATCGCAGGTCCACAAAAGTTCTCCTGTCTGCGGGTGATATCCATGAATGGATCCGATCATGGCAAGAACCAACTCCTCCCGACCTTCAGGGGAGGTCGTGAGAATGGGGGTGTTCCAGGATTCCCGAATCCCACCGGCCCGCCAGATTTCCCTGCCTGTGGATTTGTCGAGCGCAATAAGACTCCCACTTTCAACCGAGGCATTGATGTAGAGGATATTCCTGTGCATTACCGGTGAGGCGGCAGTTCCCCAGTCACTGGCTCCCATGCCGACATCGACCTTCCATTGAACAGCTCCCTGGTGATCCAGTGCCAATACGCCGGACTTGCCCAGAAATACATATATCCTTTCTTGGTCAACCAATGGCGTATTGGCGGCATACCCGTGATCGCGGATTTTGAGCTCCTCGGGCAGAACCGGGGCAAAAGTCTTATCCCAGAGCATCAACCCGTCCTCCATACGGAACGCCATCAGGTGCCGACGGAGATCCTCCACTGATCCAGCTGAGCCAGGACCGTCATACCCAGTATAGCAGGTCAGATAGATTCGATCGCCAAAAACAACCGGACTGGATGCTCCCGGACCTGGGACAGGCGTTTTCCACAGAACGTTGCGGTCATTGCTCCAGGTGGTGGGGGAGTCCGCTTGACTTGGCCAGGCCCGAACCTTCGGGGCCGCGGAATTGCGGCCAGTCCCCCGCACTGGCTCGACTGCGGTTCCAGGAGGGTAATAACCATGATGAGCAAGACGGCGATTCTTCCGCGGTGGAGTGTAAGGCGTTTCAACATTTCTGATAGGGTCCAGTCAGGTAGTGCCCTCAAACCTGAAAAATGTCAATGGATGAGTTGTTCGACTGGTTTCCCCGGGATGCCGCCGGCATCAGCTCAACCCTGTAAGAGAGCCATTCAGGTGCTGCAAAAACGGATTGAACCGATCTGACAGATCCATTAGTGGCCCAAAAATTGGTGCTCAAATCAGGGTAGACGGCAGGCAATCATCTTTGTCCCACTCCTCAATGGATTGTGATGCGGAGTGAGGGAATATCCAGCGCTGGGATTCCTGGAATCAACTTTTCATCCAGCCTTTGCCCGGGATGTATTCCCGACTGCCCGAGTGTTGGCATCCTGTGCCGGCAAGAATGGAGATACCCACAAAAATTATCGCTAGGAATATGGCTTTTTTCATCGTAAACAATATTTGCCATTCACGGTTATGTGGCAAGGGTTTTCATTATGAGCCACTTGGTCGCGGATATTCAAGATTGTGGCTCCAGGTAATGACCAGGCAACAAGCATGGAAGAAATTCAAACATACAAAGGTTATTACCTTTTGGACAGCGGTAAGCTGCGGGGTTCATTTTTTGAAAAATCCGTGATATTTCTCTGTCATCACGACACCAGTGGCGCCTTTGGATTCATCGTCAACCGTCCCGCCGGGACCAGCCTGGGAAAGGTTGTGAAAATGGATCTCCCTCCTTCTCTCGGGGATGCCGATCTCTACATCGGGGGGCCGGTCCAGAACGATGTTTTATGTTATCTGCATGCGGACCCCGGACTCATACAGACAAATGCCGTGCCAGGAATTGAGTACGGGAATTCCATCGAGGCATTGCTTGGGGTGGCCACCGGGTTTTCTGCGGGTAAGGAGTTGAAGGTTTTAGCCGGGTATTCCGGCTGGGCGGGGGGGCAGTTGGAAAAAGAAATCGCTTCCGGTTCGTGGTTCGTTTTCAAGTCCTCGCTGGATTACATTTTCGATTCTCCGGCAAACCGGGTATGGCAGTCACTGCTCAGTGAAATGGGGCCTGAGTACCGATTGATTGCCGAAGCTCCTGAGAATCCATCCCTGAACTGACACTCCCGGTTTCCGGAAGTTCCCGGTCAATAACCACATGGGTCTGTTATGGATTGGGCAAAAATGGCCAGATGCGGGGGATCAGAAAAATGGCTGTCATCCAGAGCAGCAGGTTCAGTGGTCCACCAACCCGCAGAAAATCTGTGAATCGATAACCCCCAGGTCCATAAACCATCATATTGGTCTGGTAACCCATCGGACTGATGAAGCTGGCTGAGGCCGATAGCACCAAAGCCATGATGAACGGACGCGGATCCACATGAAACAGCTTGGCCATCTCCAGAGAAATGGGAAACATGAGAATGGCCGCAGCATTATTTGTGATGAGTTCGGTGATGAGAGTCCCGGCGAGGTAGAGCGCTGCCAAAGCCAACAAAGGTCCAGCACCCTGGGAGAATTCAAAGACAAAAGATGCCATCGACGTGGCCGCACCAGATTTCTGCAGGGCCGTCCCTATTCCAAATGCCGCTCCGATAGTTATGATCACCTGCCACTCCACGCTGCGCCGGGCACCAGAGGTCGAAATACATCCTGTGGCAACCATCAGAACAGCTGCCAGGCATGAAGCTATAACAATTGGGACAACCCCACTCGTCATCAATGCCATCAGAATGAGAAAGATACTCCCGGCAATCCAGGACCTGTCCCGTCGAACTGGTTGCCAATCCTCCACATCACTCACCAGATAAAACGCCGAATCATGACGGTAGGTCCTGAAGAAATGTGTGCTGACCTGCAGCAGAAGTGTGTCTCCCGGCCGCAACATCACATCGCCAATCTTTTTCTCCACACGTTTCCTGCCGCGATGAACCGCAACCACCGCCGCTCCATAAGTTGTGCGGAAATCCGCCTCGCGGATCGTTTTTCCGATCAGGGGAGAAGTCTGACTGATAACCGCTTCACAAAGTCGCCTGCGCCTTTGCTGCTTCGGCGATACCTCATACCCCGGATCGGCTATGGGTATCAGCCCAGGGATCTTCTCCAGATCAATAATACTGCTCACAATGCCGGTAAAAACCAATCGGTCATTCGCCTGAATCAGATCCTCCGGACCCACTGGACCAATCAGCTCATTATTGCGGTCAATCTCTATCAGAAATAATCCAGGTAAGCGCCTCAATCCAGCCGCTTCAACTGTCTGGCCAACAAGCCGGCATTGCGGCTGGACCTGCATCTCCACCAGGTATTCGCGCCGGGATTGGCCAAGTTGCTCAATAAGATCCGTGCGGTTTGGCGCCAATCGCCTCCCCAGGGTCAGAAGATACACCATGCCTATCAGCGCATACGGAATCCCTACCCACCCAATCTCAAACATCCTCATCCCTGGAAGCCCATTCTGAATCATCAATCCGTGAATCACCAGGTTCGTCGACGTGCCAATCAATGTGCATGTGCCCCCCAGTATGGCGATAAACGAAAGGGGCATCAGAACCCTCGATGGGGCAACCCCATGCCGACGACACCAGTCCGTCACAATAGGCATGAACATCGCCACGATCGGCGTATTGTTCAAAAAGGCGGACAAGGGAAGGATGGCACCCGCAATCCGCAATAAAAATGCCCTTTCCGTTTGAGCCCGACCAATGAGTTGATGCCCAATGAGATCCAGAACCCCCGTTTCCTTAAGGCCCCCAACCACCACAAACAACACAGCCACCGTGATGACCCCGGTATTGGAAAATCCAGCAAACGCCTCCTCCGGAGATATGATTCCCAGCAAAGCCAGTATCGACGTGGCCCCAAGAAAGAGGATGTCGGGAGCGGCAAGATTCCAAACCAGAGCAATCAATAAGATGGCAACAACACTCCCCGTCGCCCACATGTCCACACTTATCTGTCCGATGAGATCCATAATGTTAAGGCCTGAGCAGTCGGCACATTTTTAATTGTCCGCTGCTATCCCTGATCCGAAAGGTAACAATGGCTGGCGTCCAAGGTGTTCTGCATATGCTTTGAGTGCGAACCCATCTGTCATACCCGCCAGGTAATCACAGACCACTCTCTTCAGATTATACTGGCTGAGCCGTGATCGACTTCCTTCGCCAAGCTCCTGGGGACGAAATTGATAAAATTGAAATAAATCCCTCAACATCGACGTGGCCCTTTCGTTGGGTGAACGCACTTCATCATTGAGGTAGAGATTCTGGAAAAGGTATTTGCGGAGTCTGCTGAGTTCGTGAGTGGTGGATGGGGTGGGGCGGATGAGCCTTTCTGGCCATTGCCGGGCCTCATCCGACGAGGTGATCCCGGACGATTCAATCAGCTCAAGCGAGTGCTGGACAATATCCTTGACCAGATAATCAAGCAGGCATCGGATCGCATAATACCGCCGATGTTCTGTGGCCATCTCCCCAAGCACATTTTCCGGAATTCCTGAGGTGATTCTGTCCCACAGAGGACTATTGGCGGCAAGGTGGGATTCATCCAGTAATCCAGCTTCCAAACCGTCATCCAGGTCATGACTGTAATAGGTTATCTCGTCGGCCAGGTTCGCTGCCTGTGCTTCCAGTGATGGATTGGCTGTGGAGAATTCATCTGTCCAGTTTGGATGATTGCGGTCTGGCCGATGCTTCAGCAACCCCTCCCGCACCTCCCAGGACAAATTCAGACCAGGATGATTCGGGTACTTGGTTTCCAGGGTTTCCACAATCCGGAGGGACTGAATATTATGCTCAAATCCTCCTTCTCCCTGCATCAGCTCATTCAGTGTATGCTCGCCTGAATGCCCGAACGGTGAGTGACCCAGGTCGTGTGCCAGGGCGATAGTTTCCGTGAGGTCCTCATTGAGTCGGAGTGCCCGGGCAAAATTTCTGGCGATCGCGGCCACTTCTATGGTGTGAGTCAACCGGGTGCGGAGATGGTCGCCGCTTCCATTGAGAAACACCTGGGTTTTGTACTCCAGACGTCTGAAAGCTCTTGAATGGATGACCCGATCGCGATCGCGTTGAAAGGGGGTTCGCCAATCCTGGCTCGGGTCCTCGAATCGTCGACCCCGGGAATCAAAGCTGCGCTGAGCATATGGAGCAAGGAATTTGGATTCGCAGGATTGGATTTCGAGCCGGGAACGTGGAGTGCCGGAGCTGTCATGCATAGATCTGACTGCAAATTATGAACTGTGTGGGGAGGCCAGCACTTTCTCCACCGAGATGCCCTTGAGTTCGAAGAGTCTCCGGATGGTGTCCTCGATCAGGTTGTTCGGGCAGGAAGCACCCGCTGTGATTCCCACGGTGATCGGTCCATCGGGAAGCCAGTTTTCCGAACTCTCCTCCCGACCCACATGCTGGTTGAAATGGGTGATCCTGTGGGCAGATTCCATTTTGCTGGCATTTTTAATGAAGTATGTGGGCAGTATGGCCTCGCCCATTTCAGCCAGGTGAGAGGTGTTGGATGAATTATATCCACCCACCACAAGCAGCAAATCCATCGGGGTGGTCAGGAGCATCTTCAAAGCGTCCTGCCTGTCCTGGGTCGCCCCGCATATCGTATCAAAAAACTGAAAATGCCGTGCCAGTTCCCCGGTTCCAAATTTTTTTTCAATGGCCTGAGCGAGTCGGCGCTGAACTTCCTCGGTTTCTCCCCGCATCATTGTGGTTTGGTTGGCGACTCCGATATGTGTGAGGTGAATATCCGGATCAAAGCCATTGGAATAAGCGCCTTCAAACTTCTCGAGAAAGCGGGCCCGATCCCCACCATGAACGATGTAATTGCAGACATAATCCGTCTCCTCAAGGCTGTAGACCACGAGGTAGTGACCTTCACCGGACGAGGTTGCCCGGGAACTGGTGGCTTTTGTCTCTTCATGCCAGGCCTTGCCGTGGATGATGGAAGTGAATTTATCCCGTGAATATTGCCGGACTCTTTTCCAGACACTCATGACATCGCCACATGTGGTGTCGACAAACTGGCAGCCAATTTTCTTGATCTGGTTGATGACATCAATCTCCGCCCCAAAAGCCGGGACAATGACAATGTCCTCAGGTTTGAGATCGGATATGTCCAATTCTTTATTGGATCCCATGATTGACCGGATACCCATGGCATGAATCTGGTCATTGACCTCCGGGTTGTGGATAATTTCCCCCAGAATAAAAAGTCTCTCATTGGGGAAAACCTTCCTTGCGGCATATGCCAGATCAATTGCCCGCTCCACCCCGTAGCAGAATCCAAACTCCTTGGCCAGGCGTATGGTCAGGGTATCGGCCCTCAGGAAGTTGCCCCGCGACCGGATAGTATCCACCAATTCCGACCGATAATGGCCTTCAACCTGAGCCTGAACCGCCTCCATGATGTCCGGAGTCCTGAGATTGATTCTACGTGCAGGCTGTGGTTGCTTCGCTGTTCCTTCAGTCGTCATTGCTGACACTATGGCGGATTTGTGTCCCGAAATAAAGTCAATCCTTGGCCAACCTCAGCAGGATGGATTTCTGCACATGCAATCGGTTTTCCGCTTCGCGGAAGATGCATTCGGCATTGGCTTCCATGATTTCGTCGGTGATCTCTTTTCCCCGGTAGGCGGGAAGGCAATGCATGACCAAGGCTTCCGGGCTGGCCAGGGAGACGGTTTGACGGTTGATCTGGTATCCTTGAAGGGATTGGAGTCTGTGTTTGGCCTCTTCCTCCTTGCCCATGGAGATCCAGACATCGGTGTAGATCATGTCTACGCCCCTCACCGCATCCTGCAAATTCGGTGTGCATCGGATCGCCGCCCCCGGGACTGAGTCCTTCATGGCTTGATCAATCAGGGATTGCGGGGGTTGAAATCCTTCCGGCGCGGCAATGTTCAACTCAAATCCAAGCTTGGCAGCCGCAAAAATCCAGGATCGGGGCACGTTGCAATCTCCATCCCCCACAAAGGTCACTTTCTTACCGGTTATCGGGCCACGCAATTCCTCAAAAGTGAAGATGTCCGCCAGAATCTGGCATGGATGCTCTTCATCGGTGAGCGCATTGATGGTCGGTATGCACGAGTATTTTGCGAAATCCTCGACATCGGATTGAGCAAATGTGCGGATAATGGCTCCATGAACCAGGCGCCCCAGCACCCTCGCCGTATCCTTGATCGGCTCGCCACGCCCGAGCTGCATATCTCCAGCCGCCAGAAATATCACATTGGCACCAAGCTCGCGGAGTCCCACTTCAAACGACACCCGGGTCCGCGTCGACGCCTTGGAAAAAATCATCGCCCACGTCTGACCCTCCAATACCTTCATGGACGTGTCTTTCCGATGTTTCTTCACATGGTGCGAATAATTCACGATATCCCTCATTTCTGCTCCGCTCATCGAAGCCAGGCTCAGTAGATTTTTCATAGGTATTTCTGAGTGGGTTGATTCATATGTGTGATTTGGACCTGCGGGAATGTGCCTCCTGCAGGGCATGAAATGCTTGTGTGAGTCGTGAGAATGCCTCATCAAGGTGGGCGGATTGAATATTATACGCCGGGAGAAAGCGGACCACTTTCGGGCCTGCAGGAATGAGAATCAATCCCGCATCCTGGGCAGCCGAACACACCTGCATGGAGGCAGTTCGATCGCTCACAGACTGGAAAATGGACGCCTTTTCATTCAGAACGAATCCATTCATGAATCCCAGTCCGCGGACGGCTTGAACTGCCTCGGGAAATTGTGCCCGAATGGTCTGCAGTCCCTCGATGAGAATGCGCTCGAGATTGAGAATGTTCTGAGTGAGATTGTCCCGCTCAATGATGTCCATGATTTTGAGTGCCATGGCGCAGGCGAGGGGATTGCCACCATACGTGGTGCCATGCGAACCGGGAGTCAATACATCCATAGCGCGCTGGCCCGCCCAAATCCCACCCATGGGAAATCCGCCACCTATAGATTTTCCCAGACTGATGGCATCCGGCAGCCAGGGTGAATTTTCAGAATCATCTATATTCAGGATCCTTGAATGCTTTGAAATCTGCCTGTCCTGAAGTGCCCGCACTGCACCCCATCCATAAGAAAGAGCATGTCATGCGCATCGCATAGCTTTCTGATTCCCCGCAGGTAATCGGCATCTGCCGGGGTCAATCCGCCTTCACCCTGGACCCCTTCAACCAGGATGGCGATGGTGGAACCGGTCACGGCCTGGGACATGGCTTGAAGATCATTGTAGGGCACTTGCGAAAATCCGGGAAAAAGGGGGCCAAATCCCTTGCGCACCTTATCTTGTCCCGTCGCGGCAATAGTGGCAAGCGTGCGGCCATGAAAGGAATTCTCAGTCGTGATGATGTCGTACCTTCCGGACGGGTCGCCGAATTTGCGTGCCAGTTTGATGATGGCTTCATTCGCTTCAGCTCCCGAATTGCAGAAGAAGCATTTTCCAATGCCGATCCTCTGAATGATTTCTTCGGCGACGCGCACCTGTTCCTCAAAGTAGTAAAGATTGGAGATGTGGTCCAGGTGCCCCATCTGATTGGCCAACGCCTCCCGCAATTCCGGGTGACCATGCCCCAGGCAATTCACTGCTATGCCCCCACCCATGTCCAGATAGCGCCGGCCCTCGAAATCGAAAAGTTCCACGCCCCGCGCCTCACGCACAACAAGCGGGAATCGACCATAGTTCGATATCACGCTTCTGGAAAAACGTGCTTTGATGGAATCGGATGATAGCTTTTGCATATTATTAAGTCAGCCTGACCGGCAATGATCTCATGAAATAAACATGAATATTCTTGTTTTCACCTGGTTGGTTTGAAATTGGAATCAGAGCACCAATTCGGTGCCCACACCTTTATGCGTGAAAATCTCCAGCAGGACTGAGTGCTGGAGGCGACCGTCCACAAAGGAGACTTTTTCAATCCCCGCCCTGATCGCCTCCACTGCGCTGTCCACTTTGGGTATCATTCCCGCCGCTATCACCCCACTGGATTTCAGATTGGGAACCTGGTCCACATGCAATCGGCTGATGATTGATTCCGGATCGTTGATGTTCGTCATCAGGCCGGCCACATCCGACATGAAAACAAGCCGACACGCCTTCAGCGCGATCGCCACCTGGGCAGCGGCCACATCCGCGTTGCAATTATACACATGTCCATCAATACCAACAGCTGTCGGACTCACAACCGGGGTCACATGATCGCGTATACATTCAATCAGCGGACCAGTATTCACCGCAACAACCACTCCCACATACCCCGGGTCCAACTTTTCACCCGATTCCGAATGCAATTCCAGTTTCCGGCAGGTCAATATATCCGTCCCGGCAATCCCCCGGGCCTTGCCTCCATTGCGGTGAATCAGCTCCACAATCTCCGGATTGATCTCCCGCGATAACACATGGTCGACAATGGCCACTGATTTCTCATCCGTCACCCGCATTCCCTGCACAAATTGCGTCTCCATCCCTGATGAATTCAATGCTCTGGTAATCGCTTTGCCGCCCCCGTGCACCACCACCGGGTTGATGCCCGCCGCCTCAAGGAACACCACATCTCTCGCCACCGCATGTCGGACCTCCGGATCCGGTGAGTCCATGAAACTCCCTCCGTATTTCACCACAAATGTCTTATCACGGAATTTCTGCATATACGGCAGAGCTTCCAGCAGCGTCGCAGCCTTGTGAATCAGGTCATTCATTCAATGCCTCCTTGCTTCAACACAGCCAATGTGTTCATTCTTTTATATATACAGAGAAATTCATTTATATATGTGACTTGCCTCCAAAACAACCTGAGCTCATTCACCCTTGTTGAAATCCACATATTCTTCACTGAGGTCGGCGCTGTAAAATTCACATCTGCCGTCCCCCAAGTGCAGATGACAATGGATCTCAAATTCGGGTAAATGCGTGATCTCCCGCAATGCGTCCAATGATGTGCTGGTGGGTTGTCCGTTCCGGAAGGCATACAGAACCGATTCCCCACCCGGTCGGGAATAGCCGATATCCAGGGTGGATATATCCACTTTTGCCGAAGAATACCCCAGGGCATGAGCTATCCTTCCCCAGTTGGGATCCCCTCCATTCCAGGAGGTTTTCACCAGTTCAGAGTTTGCCACGGCCCGCGCTGCAGCGTCCGCTTCCTGGTTTGTCCGCCCTCCATGCACGTTGAGTTTGACCAATTTTGTGACCCCCTCACCGTCCCGGACTATCATCTTGGCCAGTTCCAGACAGACAAACTGAAGCCCATCAAAGAATATTTTTCCAGATGGATCCGAGAGCGATGTGATCATTTCATTTTCAGCTGAACCATTGGCTAATCCAATCACTGAATCATTGGTGCTCATGTCCCCATCGACAGAAATACAATTGAAGCTGGAGCTGACAGCCAATTGAATCGCCAGTTTCCACACTTTGGGATCTATCGCCACATCGGTTGTGACAAAACACAACATGGTCGCATGGAGCCCGCGTGAGGCTGGCTTTCTGCCATTTGGACTCATGCCGGGATGAATCATGCCGGCTCCTTTTGTCATCCCTCCAATCCTGACCTGTTTCCCATCCAGCTCCAGTTCAATGGCAATCTCTTTGGGGCGCGAGTCACTGGTCATGATGGCGGTCGCCGTCTCCGTATCAAATTCCGGCCCAACCATCAAAGCGGCGCAGGCGGATTCGATTCCCCGACGCACATTCTCCATGGGCATCACCACTCCAATGCGCCCGGTGGAACAAACCAGCACGTCACGTCTGCTTTTCAGTCCCAGGTGCCGGGCCGTCCATTCAGCCATTTCCTGAGTATCCGCAATTCCCTGATCGCCTGTGCAGGCATTGGCATTTCCAGAATTCACAACCACTGCCCGGGCAAATTCCTGCCGGGCTCGGGCAACACTCCATGTGACAGGGGCGGCAACCACCTGATTGGTGGTGAACATGCCACCCACTCGGGCTGGCACATCCGAGCAGATCACTGCCAGGTCTTTTTTCTTTCCTTTGGCGGATCCCTTGCCGGTCCCTATACGTTTGACATCACAGAAAACCGACGATGTCCGAAAACCTTTCGGAGCGGTGATCGAGCCAGGTATTATTTTCCACGGAGTCTTTGTCATGTGCTTTATTGCTGAAGATAAAAATCAATCCTTGCTGGATCATTCAGATCAGACCCGCAATTTCCGGTAAACCATAACTCAGATTGAACGATTGCACCGCCTGTCCTCCGGCCCCTTTGATGAGGTTGTCTTCCGCACTCATCAAGACGAATCTTCCGGTTCTCACATCAATCTGCCAGCCAAATTCCAATACATTCGTACCCGTCACATTCTTGGTATCCGGAAGCCGATCCATCCCCAATACCCGCACAAAGGCACTTTCAGCATAGTATTCCGAATAGACCGTCTGCAGCTTCTCATTCCACTGATGCGCCTCCTCAGCACTGCTGATGGCATCCAACGGAGTCACGTAGATGGTCGACAATATGCCCCGATTGACCGGGATGAGGTGTGGTGAAAATTGTATCACTATTTTTTTGCCCGCCGCTTTCGAAAGTTCCTGTTCGATCTCGGCCAGATACCGGTGCTTCGGAATCCCATACGGACGCATACTCTCATTGCATTCAACAAAAAGGTATGGAATCGACGCATTGCGGCCAGCTCCACTGACTCCACTGAGTGAGTTGGCAATAATCGATTCAGGACGGATCAATTCCTGTTCCACAAGCGGTATCAACGGGATGAGAATACTCGTCGGATAACATCCAGGCGATGCGATCAGGTCGGCCCCAATTATGGATTCCCTGTAAATCTCCGGCAATCCATAGATGCTCCGGCTCAATAACTCCGGACAGGGATGCTCGTGACCATAAAATTCCTGGTAAATCCCGGCTTCATCCATGCGGAAATCCGCACTCAGATCAATCACCTTCCGCCCCTGATCCAATAACGGGGCCGCATACTCATGCGCCACCCCATGGGGCAATGCCAGAAAAAAACAGTCCGCCTTCAAACCAAAAACCCCAGGATCCGGTTCCTCAAAAATTAACCCCTGTCCCGATGGATAATGACTGAATCGCGGGAATATATCCCGCACCTTCTGGCCCGCATATTGCCGCGAGGTCGCCACCGTCAGTTCGACTCCCGGGTGCCTCAGCAGTATGTTGAGCAACTCTTCACCAGAATAGCCAGAGGCGCCAACTATACCAACCTTCACCTTTCCATCAGACATTTTCTATCCTTTCCCACATTGCCAATTTCATCGTGACCATGACACTTACCTTTATATTCAAGCCGCCTTTATAACCCGGCATCCATTCCGCCACCAAAATAAAAAAACCCGCAGTCTGTCTTCTGCGGGTAGGATATGCATGAAAGAAAACAGACTTATCGCTTGCTGAACTGGAAACGTTTACGGGCCCCAGGTTGACCGTATTTCTTACGTTCCTTGGAGCGTGGATCACGTGTCAGATAGCCTTCAGCCTTCAGCAGCGGCCGGTAATTCGGGTCAAATTCCAGCAAAGCCCGGGCAATCCCATGGCGGACAGCTCCGGATTGACCATTCAGGCCACCGCCTGTGACATTAATACGCAGGTCAAAACGGGCCTTACCATCAATTGTCTCCAATGGTAATACCGCATTGTTGCGCATCTGGTCCGTGGTGAAATAGTCATCCAACGTGCGACCATTGATAGAAACCTTGCCGACCCCAGGAGAGATCCGCACCCGGGCAACGGATGTCTTTCTCCGACCTGTGCCCCAGAATTCATTTGTTCGTTCTGACATGATTAAATGTTGTGTTTGTTGTGCCTCAGTCCGCTTCAGGCATCAATGGTGAGAAGTTCCGGGTTCTGGACACTATGTGGGTGATCCTGCCCGGCATACACCTTGAGCTTTTTGATCATGGAGCGGCCCAGGCGATTGTGTGGCAGCATGCCCTTGACAGCATGCATCAGAAGGCGTTCCGGGTGTTTCTCGCGCACTTCGCTCACAGATTGGTATTTGTCGCCACTGTACCAGCCAGAATAGGTCATGTAAAACTTCTTCGTCTCTTTCTGACCCGTCACACGGATTTTATCAGCATTGATAATCACGACGAAATCCCCAGCATCAATGTGCGGGGTGAAGGTCGGCTTGTCCTTGCCCCGCAAAATGTCAGCCACCTTGACAGCCACATGTCCCAACACCAGCCCGTCCGCATCAATTAAATGCCACTTGCGGTCACTATACTCGACTTTCGGTAGGTAAGTCTTCATTTAAATTCCCTAAATAGAGCAGCCGACAATAACAGACCAGATCTTCGGGTCAATTACTTTTTCTCAAAATCAGGGAAATTTTTATTTGGCATATTTGTGGCTGATATACATCGCAGGGTCTGCTCAACCAATCCGGGTGGCTCACTCACCTCATCGGGAACAGTTCGCACAAATTCCTCAATCACCGGGATCAACTCACTGGCTGTCGGCCCGACTTTTCCAGCAAGGCCAATCGCATGAAATGCCGCATCAAATGGACCATACTCGATGATCGACCGCAGAACCGGAACCACCAATCCGGGTGCCAAACCCATTCGTTGAGCCATTTCAACCGCACGGGCCCGCAGCCGATAGTCGTCCGATTCAAATCCACTCTGGATCACAGATACCATGGTCTCGTGACTCGCCCCCATCGATTCCAGTAGAAGTATGCCATTCACGTAACCAGGCCCAGTCTCAGAAACCGCTTGAACTATCCTGGTCTCCAACCCTTTGGCTGTTGCCGGATACATCCTCAGTAGTCGCATTGCCTGTGCCTTTATGATCGGGTTCTCATCCCTCATCCATTTTCCCAGGCGGTCTGAAAATGGTTGAAATGCCTCCGGGTAAAGCTCCACAAGCTGGCATATTTTTTCCAGCCGGTATACCTGACTTCTGGCCTGGGGAATTCTGTTCCTCAGACTCGCGGGCAACCGCCACCTCCATTTCTGCACGATCCCGTCTTTTCTTGTCGCCTCGTCAAATATCCGGTCCGCCCCCCTTGATCCGTAGCCCAAAAGGTGCTCAACCGCCAATTCCTTCTCCCCCCCCATAAAGTTCCTCAATCCATCCACTCAGTCGCCGCCCATCCACACGCGGATCCCGAACCTCGTGCACAATCCAGCCCACAAACACCACACAGAGAATACTGACAAGTATTGTGCGCCTTCCATATGCCTGCCACCACCCGTCCATAAACCCTATGATGATCCCATCTGACCCGCCCATCAAGCCAAACAAAGGGACAGGCACATTGCGCTGGGAGCGATAAAAAGTGCCTGTCCCTTTATTCCGGGCGGATTGAGGAAATGTATGCTGGATAGCGGAGATCAGTTTCCGGAGTCCGGTAATCTCCAACCAAGGGACAGGCATGTTGCCGTGAGGGACCCTCGAGGGGAAAAGTCACCTGTGTGTTCCCCGGGAAAGTGCCTGTCCCTTTGTTGGGCGGGGCGGGCACAAAATGTAAGGATAATGGGAGGGGCCTGTTTTCAGGCGGACTGAGGAAATGCGGCCTGGACGGCGGACTTCATTTTCTGGAGTC
Organism: Verrucomicrobiota bacterium; assembly: GCA_021209225.1. GTDB lineage: Bacteria > Verrucomicrobiota > Verrucomicrobiia > Limisphaerales > JAJOIW01 > JAJOIW01. Next base: position 5,677 of record JAJOIW010000147.1, on the reverse strand, counting down.
CGGTCATCAGGACGATCTCTGGATCCTGGTTCCAATACGTTTCATTGAAGAGTTCCAGAGAAAGTACGCCGGCGAAGCCATTCTGGGCCATTTTTTGCAGGATATCTGAGATGGGTGCGATTCCATCACCTGGATAGACCCGATCTTTGTCGGCGATGGTCTGACGGGGTGGATTTGCTGGATAATCATTCATATGCAGGACTGTCAAAGCGGAACCTGCAAAGAGTTTGAGTCCATTAAAATCAGATCCCCCTTTGTAGATATGGTAGACATCGGTGAGCACGCAGGCGTCCGGGTGACCCGATTCAATGGCCACAAAGGCGACCTCACCAAGTCGCGAAAGATTTTTGGAGAACCCCCATAGTTCCAGCTGCGGGAGGACACCGGCATTGCGGCCGACTTCGAGGAGGGCAGCATATCGTTCCGCAGCGGCAAAGAGGTCGATTTTAGGCGCTGAGGCAGCTTGAGCTCCTACTGGCGGGGCGGCGATGCGGATTCCCCCAATTTCTTTCAGGAGATCCATATCTTTTTTCGCATTTTCGAGTCCTTTGGATCTTTCTGTGGCATCGTCGCTGATCCAATTGGCAAAGCCGATAGCGCTTTCCACAGTGAGTCCGAGGTCAGAGATTTTTTTTCTGAGGTCTTTGAGGTTGCCCCCATTGGCTTTGAATTGCTGGATTTCGTTCATCCATGGCTCGATGGCATCGTATCCGGCTTTAGCGATCAATTCGATTTCCTTGTCGAGGGGGATTTGCTTTTTGCGGATGGTGCTGGTATTCAGGCAGAATTTAAATCTGGGAGAGGGTTTTGATACTGGGGGGTGTCTGCGCCTGCAGGCGTGTTCCAGTGGCATTTAAGCCAACAAACGAGCTGATTCCAGCGATGGCAGATTGACTGAGAAATTGCCTCCTGCCTAGCTGTTGGGATGGGAGTGGATTGGAATTCATAGCTGTAACTGCTGGATCATTGCTTGGTATTGCGGGCAGGTCAATAAAGGAGATGAGCATAATTCTGCTCAGGATGGATGTGGGCTGGCACGGCCTGGTAAGTGGCGGAATTGCGGCAGAATTATCCAGAGAGGTCCGTTCTGAGGAGGTGATTCAGATCCGGGCTGGATAAAGGAATTCTGCTGTTTTCCGATGTGGCTGCCGCTGGCAGATCAGAACCTGGCGGCCATCAGGTCAGGATATCATGGATGATGCGTCCATGGACGTCCGTGAGTCTGAAGTCCCGACCATCATATCTGAAGGTGAGTTCCTCGTGGTTGAGTCCGAGCAGATGGAGGAGCGTGGCATGCCAATCGTGCATATGGACTTTATCCTGTATGGCATGGTGGCCGAATTCGTCGGTCTCGCCAAAGGAGAAGCCGGGTTTTACCCCAGCCCCAGGCGAGGAACAGGGTGAAACCATAGGAATTGTGATCGCGTCCGGATCCGTTTTTTCTCGGCATATGGAGTCCTGCCGAATTCGCCGCCCCACCAGACCAGGGTATCCTCCAGGAGTCCGCGTTGTTTGAGATCCTGAAGCAGACCTGCGACAGGCTTGTCGGTGTTGAAAGCATGAAGCGCATGTTCCGGGAGGTTAGAATGCTGATCCCAGCGCGGGTTATTGGAATTGTCGCCGTAATTGACCTGGATATACCTTACCCCAGCTTCGGCCAGTCTCCTGGCCATGAGGCATTGTTTTCCGAAGTCGTCCGTTCCCTTTTCACCGATGCCATACATCGACTGAATATGTTGGGGTTCATCACGAAAATCAAAGATGTGTGGGGCATGGCTTTGCATATTCCAGGCGAGTTCATAGGAATTTATGACCGCTTCAAGCTCTGATTCCTGCTGAGAATGTTGCCATTGTTCCATATTGACCTGCCTGAGAAGATCGAATTGAGCTTTTTGCGATGGGAGATGCAGACTTGTGGCTTGGAGGTTTCGGATTCGGGCCTGGTCTGCGGATGTTCCCGCGCGTCCGACTGCTGTGCCCTGGTAGGCGGCTGGCAGGAATGCGTTGCTGTAATTGCGGGGCCCTCCATTCCCCATCGAGGGCTGCAAGGTCACAAATCCCGGGAGGTTCTGATTTTCTGATCCCAATCCATAAAGCACCCACGACCCGATGGACGGGCGAACTAAATTAATCGACCCAGTGTGCATGAAAAGTGTCGATGGCCCGTGGGCGACGCCCTCAGTGTGCATGCCCTTAAGAAAGCACAGGTCATCGACATGTCGGGCAATGTGGGGGAAAAGCTCGGAAACATACTGTCCGCATTGACCATATCTTTTGAAGCTCCAGAGATTTTTAAAAATGCGTTGGTCGGCAATTTGTCTGGTTTTCGCCAGAGTGCGGGCATCATCAAAGGGTCGCATTTGCCCGTCGTATTTTTCGAGGATGGGCTTGTAGTCAAAGGTATCGACGTGGCTTGGGCCGCCCTGCATGAAGAGGAAGATGACGCGTTTGGCTCTGGGGAGGATGCGGCCTGGCTGAGGGAGCAGGGGATTGGTGACGGACTGAGCCTGTTGGGTCGCCAAACTGGCTGCCGCGAGATAGCCAAACCCACAGGCTGTGGACTTGAGTGCTTGTCGTCGGGTCATCCTTTGAGTTGGGTGGCAGGTGGATCTGTTGGTCATACAGTTTTTATATTTTTCTCTTTATTGATGACGGCTGTGATGAGTCGCATTCATTTCAGGTATCGGAAGTCGATCGATTGGATGAGAGTCTGAAATATCTGCCCCCAGAGAACCTGGGAGGAATCTGGATCCGGATATTGTGACAGAAAGGATCGGATCAGGTCGTGCTCGCTGGGTAAGGGCGGACGTCCCAACGTGGCAAGAAAGGCATCGGTGATTTGCTGATCGGGATTCAACTCGGATTTTTGAAGCAGGCATTGGGCGGCTGAAAGGCACTGACTCTGGATCTCCGGGCTGTTCATAAGCAGCAATGACTGAGGCGCAACCGCGCTTGAGTTCCTTAATCCATTCATCCTGTTTGGATCGGCAAAATCAAAGGTCTCAAAAATTTCCGGGAGGTTATTGCGGAAAACCGGAAGGTACACACTGCGTCTGGGGCTGTTGAATTGGTATCCATATTCTGAATTCGTTCCCGCTTCGATATTGTTACCTGCATAGGAGAAATCGAGTGATTGGCTGAGTTGAAGAATGGAATCGCGGATGGATTCCGCGTCGAGTCGTCGTCGGGGCATACGCCAGTAGGTGCTGTTGGATGGATCGGCCTGATAAGCAGATTCGATGTGAGCTGAGCTGAGGCGGTAGGTTCGCGTCAGGACGATATCTCTCACTAACTGTTTGATGGACCAATGGTTGCGGATGAGTTCATGTGCGAGGAAATCGAGCAGTTCAGGATGCGTTGGAAGGGTTCCCATGGTGCCGAAGTTATCCACAGAATGCACGATGCCACGGGACATCAACCAGGCCCAGACCCGATTGGCGATGACTCTGGAGGTCAGCGGGTGCCGGGGATCGGTGATCCACTGTGCGAGTTCCAACCGGCCACTCTGATTCTCATGAATTCTGGGAGGCGGATGGGAATTGATCACTTGCAGGGCCCCCCGTGGAACGATGGGGCCCCGATTGGTTAAAACACCCCGTATGGCTATTGGAACATTGGTGATCTCATCGCGTTCGCTGACGGCCATGGCAATTTGCCTTACGGGACCCTGATTTTCCAGAAGCGTGAGTCGCCGGTTCAGGTTGGCCAGCTCATTCTGAAGATCCTCCACCCGGGGAGCGTCCTGAACTGGGAGTCCAAGTGGCGGGATTCCGCTGAGTCAGAGCGACTGCATCGACAATGACATGCCCATCTTTGGCGTGCTCATTGGAAATGACGATAGAGACATCCCCATCATCCGGAAGAGTGATCTCCCCAAGGGAAATAAGACCAGGGCTTAAATTTCCGGGTTGCTTCTGGTTGACGGTGAATGCGTATTCTCTGTCAGCCAATCCGATCACCACCGGAACTGCGGATGCCCGGTTTTCACCAGGGGTAAAACTCATCAGGGCATGCCATACCCCAGCTTTTAACTGCGGGAATTGAAATCTGGCAGCCAGCACCCGGTCCTGAGCCCGGTTGTCATGCAAGTAATTTTTCCCGACAAATCCCGGAGTGTGGTTTGATTCCACCCAATTTCCAGTCAGTTCGGCCAGGGGATTGTCCATCACCATGCATTGGAGGTCATTCAGAATATTCTCCGTATTCTGTGCCGACGATCCGCGGGATTTTTTTTTCGCTCTCAATGGATTTTCTGAGTTGGGAAATCTCTGATTTGAGAGCGGCTATTTCCGAGTATTTCTGATCGATGGCTGACTGGGTTACTGGATCCTCAGGGAGTTGTCGGGTGGCCCAGGTGGAGACATTGTCATGTTCGACGACGCGGGTGCTTTTAAAAATCCCGGCCAGGGCGTAGTAATCGGATGTAGGAATCGGGTCAAATTTATGGTCGTGGCATCTGGCGCATCCCAGGGTGAGACCCATGAATGCTTTGCCGATGGTATCCAGTTGTTCATCGATGATATCCATTTCAAGAATATCTTTATCCTGGAGTTCGTAATTTGTGGGCCCCAGCAGTAGAAAACCAGTGGCAGTCAGTCGTCGCTGAGCTTCCATCCACGTGTCACTTTCCATCAGGTCCCCTGCAAGCTGCTCCTGAATAAACTGATCGTAGGGCATATCCTGGTTGAAAGCTTCAATGACATAGTCACGGTATCTCCAGGCCTCAGGAAACATTAATGTGCGGCCGCCACCACTGGATTCAGCATAGCGTGCGACATCCAGCCAATGCCGTCCCCAGCGTTCACCGAAGTGCTTTGATGCCAACAATTTATCCACCAGCATTTCCCAGGCGTGTTCACTGGGATCAGAAACAAATTCCTGGATTTCTGCTGGAGTCGGTGGCAGTCCGATGAGATCGATATACAAGCGCCGGACCAGGGCATACGCATCAGCTCCTGGGGCAGGATGAATATCCTTTTGAATCTGGCTTTGCCGAATAAACGCATCGATCGGGTGGACGGACCACTCTGTGTCCCCGACATGGGGGACGGAAGGTTCCCTGAGGGGCTGCAAGGACCAGAACGATCGTCCTTTCTCAAGAGACATCTGGTTTTTGGGCTGCCTCGTTAAGGGTATGCTGATTCGCGGATCCGGGGCTCCCATCTGAATCCACTGGCGTATATCCTCAATTTGTGAAACTGAAAGCCTGCCTTTGGGGGGCATCTCCAGTTTTTTATCCCCATACCGGACCGCATGATAGATGAGGCTTTTTTCCGGTTGGTGAGGGACGAGCGCCGGGCCTGAATCCCCACCATGAACCCACCCATCCCTCATATCCAGGCGAAGACCGCCTTTCTGCTTCTTATCCCCATGGCATTCCAGGCAGTTTTCAATCAAGAGCGGGCGAATTCTTTTCTCAAAAAATTCTGATTGTTCCTGGGATACACCGGATGCAGCGATGGCACACCCCACGCCGGACAGAGCCAGGGCAACCGCTGCATAACCAAGCCATCGCTTTGGATTGGACCCATGGAAATTCATAAAGGGCAATATAGTCAAAGTCTCATCATTGAGGAACAAAAAATAATGATGCCCGGGGAGTGACCGGGATTCCTAACCTGAGGCATCGATGCGTTGAAGGTCGGCTCGGGTTTCTTTGTAGGACTGGCAAAATCCG
>JAJOIW010000246.1 GCA_021209225.1 Verrucomicrobiota bacterium | reverse complement strand
GTCCGGAGGAGCGGCTGGCTTCAATGACTTGCAGAATTGGAGGTCAAATGGCTGTTTGGGCGTGATTACCAGTGATACTGTGAGGAATACCGACGAGGTTGCAGCCAGTAAAATTCCATTATATCTCAGGAAACCTGGTCACGGAGTCCACGCTGGAAGAAATCAGTTGGAATCTGTCAACAGGCCAGTTGTCTGCGGAGGCGTTCAGGTAAAACCTGGCGATGTTATAGTTGCAGATGGCGATGGAGTGGCGGTGGTTCCCCGTGGAATGGCCGAAAAAATCATCGGGTTTGCCAGGATCAGCCGGGATAATAACCTGAGTGTCAATCCATGATCCAGATGTTCGGTCATCGCAATCGGGCTGTGCTTGGTGAAACCAATTCCGGAAGGTTCACGTTGTTGAAGTCAGCTGAAGTTCAGCTTGTGAATCAAACCAAATTATCAACTATTTCGTGGAGGTGTCCCGCATGGTTCATGAATTGGCGCAACTGCGACTCGCGTTGTTCCCGCGTCATATTGGGGAAAAGAATCCTCCATCCAGGCAACTTCAAACATCCAGCGGTCAGCATCTCCCACTGGACTCCACTTGCTCCAATCCCAAATAAGTGGGTGATTCCATCCGCAATCTGAACTGCAGCAGCAATTCGAGGATATCTGGGAGCCAGAGCCGGTTGATGGTGGAACTCAATCGCTTCACACAATGGACGCTCCAGTTTTTGCAACCGCGCATAGGTCGCGCCTATCCCAGCATGGGAATCTCCCAGCAAAGCCTTTTCTTCAGCTGTCAATGCTTCTGGATTAGAATAACGCCCGAGATTATAAATCTGGTGAAAATGTTCCGGGAAAACGTGTGAGATGGCTATCTTTCCCAAATCGTGGATCAATCCGGAAATATACCCCAAATCAGCCAGCTCAGGACTTTCTTCCATCAGTATTTCCTGAGTCAACAAGGCCACAGCGAGGCAGTGCTTCCAGAAATTCCTCCAGGAAAATTCCGTATCCAGGGGAAGATTCTGAAATTCGTCGATGACTGGGGTGAGCATGGCTACTTGCCTGACTTGCCGCAATCCAAGAAACAGCACGGCTTCCTGCACATTCTGAACCCGATAGTTGATGCCAAATGTGACCGAGTTCACCAATTTAAGGATTCGGGCGGTCATGCTTGGATCCCGCTGAATGACATCGCCTATTTCATCCAAATCACTCGTCTCTGAATTAAGCAGCTCCTGAAGGGCCAGGTTGATGCTGCTCAATGATGGCAAACGGGATGACTCATTGAGTCGCCTCTCAATCTGTTCAGCCGTATAGACAGTTAGTGTTATGGTCATCATCCAATCCGCATTAACATCTCACGTCCCGACGTGAATGGCCTGCCTGCCCCATCCGGACACACACTCCGATCCACTTCGGAACAACCGTCTGAGACAAAAGCAGTTTTCAGCCCAAGTACGGAAAGATCTGATTTTAACCCAATTTCACGGTTTTTTTCACATTTAATGCCCCAGCAAGAACTTTTATGCCGTATCAAATGCCCTTGAAGGCAAAGTCTACCGGGTAAATTATTCCACCAGAAATTCCCGCCCTCAATTAAAGGCTGACCCGATAATTTCCGCCTAATGCAGAGGAACATTTCAGTGTTGGAGTATATGCATCCTTTCTTATTTGGAAACGGGCATTGTCAAACTACAGCGCAGCACGAAGTTAACAATTATCGGTCCAATCCATGCATCACAATGATCACAAAAAAATTGGCCAGTGGATGGCTTATCTCTGGACAACCTTAGTCCATAAAGACAACAAGTGGCCCATCCCATTCCAGCCGGAAAAACCGTTTCACCATCAGCATTCATTCATGGCATATAAACTGCCAGTGGAGGATTCCGCTTCGCTCGCCTTGTCGGCGGAGATCGACCCATTTCCGGGACTGATGATGGAATCGCCAGCCACCATTGCAATGCACTTGGCAGCGGAAAAAAATTGTAAGATGTGGATGGAGCTCGATCAGGAACTTGAAAACATGGATTTACTCGCAAGGCCATTTATTTATAACTGAATGAACATTTCGGAGCACTCATTTTCAAGGCACATATCGATTCTGCTGAATGGATTCATTCATTCAATGCTGGTTTTATGTATGTTGCCGGATGCAGTCCGGGCAGAGTCCCCGGAGGTGAACAAACTGCCCCGGATGAACTACATGTCGAACGGCCCAGTGCCTTTGCAGTTCCGAATCCCTCCCCCAAAACCACTTCCCCCAGAAAAAACCTCCGATGAGGATCCAACCCAGACACCAGACGAGATTGACATTTCCAAAACCCCAACCGACCAGAAGGAAACGGATGAAAAGGACAGTGATCAAAATAACAGCAGCCCACTTGATCAGGAAAAACCAACAATTAATATGGATCCCTCAGACGTTGCTGAAATTATCACTTCCGCAGTTTCAACCCCAAAAGATCAGTTACTCATCGAATGGCAGAAATACAGAAATAGTAATATTCTAAGCATTTCAGATCTGCCGGAAATCCCCGATATATTAAAATCCACATTACCCTCTCAATCGCCGAATATCCCATTTTCAGGTCAACCACGCATTGATCTCATCCGGGATTCCTATTTTGGAAAGTCAGAGGTTCAGGGAATTCCACACCCGGAATGGCAATCCTATGCGGAGAAGATTTTACAGGCTATGGAGCAACTCACTTCGTCCGAACAAAATCCAATCAATGCGAATATTATTTCTCGTGATCGCCCTTATCCATTTGGATTCCTTCCACCGGGAGATGTCTGGTTGCCCGCAAACAGCAGCGTCACATACTCAACAGGACAGGAATAATTCTCATCATTGACACCGATTCAAATACATAAAATGAAAATGCCCGCAATTTCCAGACTCTATAGAATTATATGGTCAATTTGGATGATCCCCTGCTTGACTCTTGTTGCCTTCCATGCTGCAGCCATTGATGATCTGGAGCTGGATACCCACTCACTCGATCAGCCAGAATCAGCGCATGTGGATCAGATCAATCCAGCAGCCGACGATCATTCAGAATCCCATTCAAACAAGCCCGCTGCCCAGCCCCACCCTCCTGCAGAAAGTCACCAGGACAGCTCACATCCCTCATCACCAAAAAAGATCTCAGATATAAATATCGCGACCATTAAAAACCCGACTCCTATATCTCATAAGGTCTTAACCAACGCGAATATTTCTGTTCCTATCAGTGATAATAAAACTGTTCTGGATATGGCCCGATTCTGGGAGATCCTGGCCGGAGCACAAAACTATCGGGCTGAAGGGGAATTAGATAAAGCCCAATTACTCTGCGTCCAGCTTCTGGAGACCCCAACACCGGAAGATATTAATAGATTGGCACTTCTGGAACTGTCTTATATTCTCGAGGATAAAAATGATTACCCTGCAGCTAATCAGGTATTGTCTCAGTACATAATCTATTACAATAAGGCTGACAATATTTCCGAAGTCTATCTCAGGCAGGGCAACCTGTTGCGAAAAATTGGATCTGTGGATCTGGCTCTGGGTAAATTTTATGCTGCCATGTCAAGCGCAATGAATTTTGGAGAAAATGATAGTGATCGATATCGGCGAATCGCGCTGTTAGCTCAGACTGAAATTGCGGATACACAATACGAAGCCGGTCATTTCAGGGAAGCCATTGAACTTTATAGACGAATATTGAAGCAGCCACATCCGGATCTGAATGTGGAATTCATTGAATACAAGTTGTTGAAAGCCATGCTGCCAAACTCAAAACCCATCAACATCTACAACGCCTGCCAGAACTATATTCAAAAATTCCCCTATTCCGAGTACTCCCCGGAAATCATGTTCATAAAAGCAACAAAGCTGCTTGAAATGAACGACGATTCACAAACCATGGAAACCGTTCTGGATCTCCTGCGGCGCAAGCCGGAGGATTTTTTGACGACCGCGGAGCAATTAATTCCATGGCAACAGAAAGCCGGCAACCTCTTGGCGAACGCCCTGTATGAAAAACAGGATTACCTGGCTTCACGTTCCATCTACCAGTCCTTAAGCAACATGGACACCAATCCCAATTGGGTCATTCCCGCAACCTACCAATTTGCCCTCTGCTCAGAAAGACTCAATCAAATCGAGGACGCCATAGACGCCTATATGAAAATTCTGGCGATAGGTCATACACTTGAGAAAAACCAGAGAAATCTTCAGGTGAGAACCCTGCTTGAAATGACAGAATTCCGTCTGGATCAACTCAATTGGCTGAATGAGGCTCATCAAAAAGGGCGTTCCCTGCTGGACCCTTCCTTTCCCCCAGGTCAATTTCAATCAGTCAACGACGATAAAAATCTGAATTGGCTGGCTTCTGTTTATTCAAAAATGCCGGACAAAACTGCGGCACGCATCCTCGTGAAAATGAACCCGACTGATATATCGGGGATTTTGTCCAAAATGCCTTCTCAACGTCAAAGCACCCTCCTGAGGCAGATCAGCACCCAGGGAGACAATGGAAAATCCCTCGCCGGAGCAGTTGCCATGACTCTGGGATTGCCCAAACAATTGGCTGAAATTCCGGTGGACTGAACATCTGACCCGTGCAATATCCACTTTCCATGTCTCACTGATTACTTTCCAATGATCAAAATTCGTTCATAATTATTGACTTATAGCTGGCAGATTATTCAAAACTGTCAGAAATGAATCAGATCACTTGAAAGCAGGCAACTCAGACCTTCCAGATCAGTTCTTCCAGACTTTGAAAGCAGACCTCATCGAACATATCGAGGTCTGCAAAGCCGTGTACCATATCATCGAAAGGGAGGCGAGAGCTCTCACCAACCCACAATCAGATCATGATTTTGCCCACACCAATAATGCCCGCGAACAATTCCTTCCGATTCTGGATAAATCTCTCAAAAAGCTGAAAAATCACCGATCAGTGTGGGAAAATCTTCCTGTTGGCGTGAAATCAAGCCAACCTGAAATCAAAGCCCTCCTGACTCAGGGACAGGATATGATAATGAAAATCATTACATTGGATCGGGACAACGAGACGCGCTTACTCAAAATGGGAGCCATCCCCATAGATCATATTCCATCCGCTAAACGTCAACAGCCTGGATTCGTCGCCAGGATGTACCAGCAATATTCAAGAAATTCATAAGCTTTCCTTATCCGACTGAATCCAGCCAACCCCCTTCATCAGACCCCATGCAGATCGAAAAAATACTCATTGTCGAAGACGACCTGATCGCAAGAAAAAACCTCGATCAACAATTAAGGAAATGGAACTACGAGGTCAAACAGGCAGCTTCCCTGGCTGATGCCAGAAGACACCTGGACAGTGATGCGTTCGATATTCTGATTCTCGACGTGGATCTTCCCGACGGTCATGGCCCAGACATACTGAAAGAAATCCAGAATCACCGCCAGAAACCTATGGTCATCATGTCCACTGGCTTTGGCAGTGTGGATTCAGCCGTCGAGTGCATCAAAGCCGGAGCTTTTGATTACCTGATCAAACCCACGTCCCCCCAACAATTGGAGATCACTCTCAAAAAGGCGGAGCTATTCAATCAGCTGGTTCAAGTCAATCACTATCATAATTCCATTGACGAGGATGAAGGATCCGAACTTCTGGGAAGAACTGAACAAATGAAACAGGTGCGGAAACTCATTCGCACTGTCGCTAGAACCCAGGCCACTGTGCTCATTCAGGGCGAAAATGGAACAGGTAAAGAACTCGTCGCCAAAGCTCTGTTCAGAGAAAGCCCCAGAAAAGATAAACCCTATATTAAAGTGAACTGCGCCGCCATTTCCGAAAACCTTATTGAAAGTGAATTCTTTGGTCACGAAAAAGGCGCATTCACCGGTGCCGTCTCCAAAAGAGTCGGGCGATTCGAATTAGCAGACACCGGAACAATTCTCCTGGATGAAATCAGTGAAATCTCCCTTCCCCTCCAGACAAAACTATTGCGTGTTCTTCAGGAAAGGGAATTTGAACGCGTCGGCGGCAACCGCACCATCCGGGTGGATGTCCGAGTGATCGCCACCACAAACAGAGATCTCAAACAAAGCGTTCGGAATAATGAATTCAGGGAGGACCTTTTCTTCCGGCTCAATGTCATTCCCATCCAGGTGCCTCCGCTCCGGGACAGAATCGATGACATCATTTATCTTGCTGACCACTTCCTGAAACGCTTTACCCGTAAAAATGGCATAAAAGTGGCTGGCTTGAGCCAGAGGTGCCAGGATGCCCTTCTGAAACATAACTGGCCCGGAAATGTCAGAGAACTGCAAAACTCGATTGAACGTGGGGTCATTTTATGTGGGGATGCAAAATTTTAGAACCGGAGAACATCTTTCTGGATCATTCAGGGTTCATTTCCCTCACCCCTCACTCCTCTGAACCATACCGTTCCTCATCCATTCAGGATGCTGGGGACTCGAATGATGCGACAAAAGTGTCCCATCCGGCCGCTGAACCATACGATCCGACGACTGACCCCACGGGAAAACCCATCACGCTCGCCGATCTGGAACGAAAGCAGATCTTCAAAGCCTTGGCGTTCACCGATAATAATAAAACCAAAGCAGCGGATGTTTTGGGAATCTCCATACGAACTTTGCGCAATAAACTCAACGAATACAAAGAAAACGGCACAACCGTCCCCGATCTCACCTGATATCCTTCCTCTACCCTCGCCCCTGATGCCTTATGGGTGCATTATGGGGACAGACTCTTTACAAATGCGGATGAGTGAATAAGATATTGTGAAATGAGAATACCAAGGCATGTCATAATAGATCATGGGAGGACGCAGTATTTCCACGTCGTGAGTAGGGTTGTGGACAAGAGGTTTATTTTTAATCCACAGGAATCGGGCAAATTTTTCCAGATGATGCGACAATTTGAAGCCTTTTCGGGTGTGAAGGTTCACGCGTATTGCATCATGTCGAACCATTTTCACATATTACTGCAGGTTCCAGTGCGTTCTGAGCCTATTTTGGAGAATGAAGTGAGGCAGAGGATGGAAAATATATATAGTAAATCCCGGCTTGCTGAATTTGATGAATATGTGCGAATTCATAGAGAATCTGGCCGTGAAGAACTAGTTGAACGGTTTTACGACTCAATGAGGCGGAGGATGTATAATCTTCCCATTTTCATAAAGGATTTGAAGCAGAAATTCACACGTTGGTATAACATTCAACATAAGCGTAAGGGGACATTGTGGGAGGAACGGTATAAGGCACTTTTAGTTCAGGGAAGTGAGAATGCGTTAATAAAAACTGCAGCATATATTGAACTGAACCCGATTCGGGCAGGAATGGTGGATGACCCGAAGGACTATAAATGGTGCTCATATGCTGAGGCACTTGCAGGGGGAAAATCAGCCAGATCATCGATAATCACATTGGTATCCGGGCCAAATATAAATCAGATGAACTGGAGCAAAGCCAGAGAAGCATACCGCGAATATTTGTACTACAAAGGAAGTGGACAAAGTGGAAGCAGAAGAGGAATGACCAATGGAGAACCAGTGGACAAACATGGCAGCACACTTAAAAGAACATCCAAGGAAGCCATAAGAGGTCGGGTGCGCTATTTCACCGACGGACTGGTGATAGGAAGTCAGGAATTTATCAAAGAATTTTTTGAGCGGAAGCGTAACTATTTGAATGAAAGTCGAAAAGTGATCTGTCGAGCAATGAAGGGAGCTGACTGGGAAGGCTTATGTTCATTCAGAGATGTATCTGGTGGGTCGTAGTATTGAACAAGGTATAAAGCAAACAAAACATAAACTGCGGAGTTTCATGAGTATAACCCCTGCCCCGAGCACAGGGGGGATGGATTTCTTTATATTTTCGGGCTGAGTGGGAGATTTTACATGGAGGAGAAAAGAAAAGTGTTCGCTCTCCATGCTGATAATGTATCAGAATTATTTATTTCCTGGTTGTAGGATGAAGAACAAGGAGGGGGTTTGAAGACGTTATATAGAGTCTGTCCCTTTAATACTGGTTGAGCAGTGTGTAATAATGAGTCTGTCCCTTTATTAAATGAAGAAAGGTTATGAGGAATTTTTTTTATGGATGAGGAAGGTGCCGAGGGATTGGAAGATGAGGTTGGGCAGCCAGATGAGGAGATGGGGTTGCAGGGAGGTGAATGACTGGAGGGATTTAGCAGCGATGAGAAGAGCATAATAGACAAGCATGAGGATGAGGGCTATTGCGATACCGGATGAGGTATCTTTGCGGTGGGATTGGATGCCGAGAGGTATACCAACCAGAGTGAAACCGAGGGAAGCGAAGGAGAAGGAAAGTTTTTCATGCAGTTGAATTTTTATGGGGAGGAGGTCGGCATCCGGGAGGCCGGAAAGTTTGAGGGAATTTAATTCTTTGAGGAGTTGTGTGAGAGTCATTTCAGAAAGCTTGGCTTTACGGAAGGCGGAGGAGTTTGGTCTGGGAATAGGGAAATCGAGTTGACCGGTGTATAGTGCGCGCCAGTCTGCTGAGGGGGATTCGGAGAGGGATTGGAAATTATCCGGGGAGGGAATGGGATTGTTGGTTTGGGAAGTGGAGTCGGGGGTATTGGAATAGAGGCTGGAAATACCTCCGGATTTGCGGGTGAAGATAGTGGGTTTGAAGAAGCGGAGGAGTAGAGTTTCTGAGGAAGGATCATTGATTAATTGAGCGGAGGCGGATCGGATATCGACCATTTTTTTTCCGTTGGTGATCTGGTAAAAGAGGACATTGGAAAGGCGATCGTCCTGGATTTTGCCGACATAGAAGACGTAACCGGGGAAATCGGTGATGAAACGTCCTTCTGGGATGAGGTTTTTGAGGTCTTTTTGGCCGGCCTGAAAGAGGATATTTTTGAAGGCGACGCGGCCTTTGGGGCCGAGGTCGAGATTGACCCAGGCGCAGAGGAAGCAGAAGGAGATACTGAGAGCGATGACCGGATGGATGAATGAGGTCAGGGAGATTCCAGAGGCACGAATGGCGGTGAGTTCCAAGTCGCTGGAAAGTTTTCCGAACACGAGGATAGTGGAAGTGAGGAAAGCGATGGGGAGTGTGTAGACCAGGACAAAAGGCAAGAGGTAGGCAAAGGCATTGAGGACGGTTTTCAGGGGCACGTTATGAGTTGCGACAAGTTTTAGGATGTCGCGGAGAGCATTTCCAATGAGGAATAGGAAAGTGAGCACCAGGACGGTCAGGAGGAGATTTTTAAGAATCTGAGTGAGCAGATAGATGTGGAGAGTTTTCATGGTAAGGAAGGGAAACGGATGAGCCAGAGTAGAAACGAGGCGCAGAGAGCGGTGTAGAGAGCGGCCATCCAATCATCCGCGGTAATTCCCCATCCTCCCGGGAGTTTTTCGGCTAGATTGACAGGAAATGGTTTGAAGATATCAAAAATTCTGAAGAGGAGGAAGTGAGCTATGAGGATAGGAACGGCGAATGGATGAGAAATGAGATCCTGAAGGAGGGGCCATGAATGTGTGGCATTGAGCCAGAAGTATGGCCAGGCAGCGAGGGATGCGGCGAAAGCGGAGTATTCATCAATGACGATCTGAGGGGGATCCGGGCGGGAAAAATATTTTTGAGCCTGGGATGCGGTGGCGATGGAAAGAAGGAGGAGAGCCAGGAGTGCCAGAGGGAAAAATACCGGACCGAGAAAAAGGAGAAAGGCGGCGATGAAGAAGCCTGGAATTGTGCCGAAGGTTCCAGGGGCAAAGCGGGCCTGGCCAATACCGAAGCCAGTAGCCAGCCAGAAAGAAACGGAATAATTATTGGCGGACTGAGCTGGGGGAAATTTTGGGGGTTCAACATTCATTGAGATAGAGGCGCTTGTTCTTATAGAGATATGAAACGGCGGAGATGAGGGTAGCGAGGACGGCAGCGTGGAATATGGTGGTTGGGACCGTGGTGATCAGGGGAGAGGTGAAATCCGGAAAAGTATGGATTATGGAGATTTGGAGAAAAATGAGAATTACTGCTGCGATCTGGAGGCTTGTTTTCAATTTTCCGAGATGATCTGCGGCGAGGGTTTTATTTTTTGATGCAGCAAGAACCCGCAAGCCAGTGACAGCGAGCTCACGAGTGACGATGATGACAATGGACCAGGCTGGCACGAGGTGCAGTTCGACGAAAAAAAATAAAAGCGGAGCAGATGAGGAATTTATCTGCGAGAGGATCCATGAGTGCCCCGAAGGATGTCATGAGGTTCAATTTGCGAGCGAGGAATCCGTCGAGAAAATCGGTGACGGACGCCAGAACGAATATGAGAAGGGAAACCCAGTGCCACCATGGGGAAATTTGAAAGGCCAAAACGGCAACCATGCAGGCTGTGAGTATGATTCTGAGCAGTGTCAGCTGGTTTGGAATATTCATGATGAATGGACCAGTTCCGCGAAGAGGTCATAATCAGTGCAGCCGGAGATTCTGACATTGATGAATTCACCTTCCGCAATTCCGGTATCGGGCACATAGATACGGCCGTCGATATCCGGGGCGTCGGATTGGCTGCGGCAAACCATGACGAGTCCCTGATTCTGAGGCAGGAGGGCGTCCTGGTTGTGGGAATTCTGGCGCAGGTGGCCATGCTCCCAGGATTGGATGTTTGCGAGGGATAATTCCTGAGTTGTGGCCAATTTTTCCGGGAGCACACGGATAATTGAGCCAATGAGAGATTTGCCAATCCGGGATGAGATGTCCTGCTGGAGTTGCATGATTTGTCTTGCGCGGCGTTTTTTTTGTATTGGGGTGGATTTGATTGGCCATTTTTGATGCGGGAGTTCCCTCTTCATTGGAGTAGGTGAAGACCCCGAGTCTTTCGAAGCGGGTTACGCGCACGAAATCCATGAGTTCCTGAAAGAACTCTTCGGTTTCACCGGGGAATCCGACGATGAATGTCGTGCGGATGGTGATATTGGGGATGGCTGAGCGGATTTTCTGGATGAGGTTGACGATATATTCTTTTGAGGTTTCGCGTCGCATGCGTTCGAGCATGGCTGGATGGATATGCTGGAGGGGCATATCGATATAACGGGCAACTTTCTGGCAGGAGGCGATCGTATCGATGAGATCGTCGGTCCAGTGTGCCGGGTGAGTGTAGAGGAGTCGGATCCAGAACTCGCCTTCGATGTCATTGAGTTCACGGAGAAGGGAGGAGAGGGTGGTGCTTCCAACCGGGAGGGAGGCGGTGGCGGCGGAAAAATTGGCAGGTGAGGCAATTGAGCCTTTGCGATCCGGCCGCAAGTCGAGTCCATAATAAGTGGAATCCTGGGATATGAGATTAATTTCACGGACTCCGTCGGCGACCAGGGATCGGGCTTCGGCAACAATATCAGACTGGGGTCTGCTGCGATGGGAACCCCGCATGCGGGGATGGTGGCAGAAACTGCAGGGATGGTTGCAACCCTCGGCAATTTTCAAATAGGCAAAGTGGGATGGCGTGAGACGGAATCTGGGAGTTTCATAATCCGGAACATAAACGGGACGTTTCCGATATTGAATCAGGGGATTTGATTCGGATGGGACTGGTGCAGTCTGGGTGGGCAGGTTTTGAACGACCTGGGCGGATCTGGCGCGAGAATTGCGTACGGGAATGGGATGGGTGAGGCGGTCAGCTCTTTGAGCGATGGCTTCTCTGACGATCCGGGCGATATCATTCACCTGATCAATTCCCATGAAGCGGTCGACTTCAGGTATCAACCTGGCGAGTTCCTCACCATATCTTTGAGTGAGACAGCCGGCGACAATGAGTGCCTGATTGCGGTTGGAGGCATCACGAACGGCATCCGCTTCGAGAATAGCATCCACGCTTTCCTCGCGGGAGGAATCGATAAATGAGCAAGTATTCACGATGATCGCATCGGCTGATTCAGCGTCATTAGTGATTTCCACCCCCTCTTTGAGCAGGGATCCGAGCATGATCTCCGAATCGACCAAATTTTTGGCACAACCGAGGGAGACGAGGCCAACTTTGACAGAGTTTGTCAGTTTCTGATTGTCACTCACAGTGGGACATAATGGATGTCCCGGGGTCGGGAGTGAAGTGGGAATTTTTAATAAAGACAGAAATAGAGCGGATTTATGGAATGTGAGTTGGTTTTAAAGTGCAGTTTGGTGGGGACATGCCATGAAACCGGGGCATGGAGGTGTGATTGGGGAATTCAATGTGTAAAGTTATCCGGGTGATGCCCGGCTGGAAGGGGAATGAGGGGAATTGATTTGTGGAATGGTCCATTCAGACTGAGCAGTCTGGAGTGAGAATTGGGAGATTCCTGGTGAAATATGAGGCAAGGTGGACGAATCAGAGAGCGAGTGAAGGATGTTCAGGTGGGGAATTGGGGTAATGAAGTTGAATGTACATGTGCAAGATACTTGCCAATGGGAGAAGGAGTTGGCAGGATAAGAGACCTTTGGGGCTCATAGCTCAGTGGTTAGAGCAGGCGACTCATAATCGCTTGGTCGGGGGTTCAAATCCCTCTGAGCCCACCAGAATTTTATATTCCCTGCTGGCAGAATTTTCCATGCCGTCGAAAAGCTGATGATGATCCGGGTGTGGGGTTGTTATGGAGAATGGCAGGATGGATAACCAGGAGGCGGTGAGGCAAGCTGGGACACGTGAATTCACTTGAAGAAATTAGGGTCTGAGGAATATGAGGAATCCGCCTGCTTTGGATTGGACATATTCATGAGGTGAGATGAATCGGTTTGGGGTGATGGAACATATTCCGCGGACTGTATGGAATACGGGCAGGGTGATAGAATTTGGGTTGATTGTGAGGTTGGCAATGCGTGAATATACCTCCGATGAATGGGATCCAGAAATGCTTATTGGCCGGACATAGAATTATTATATTGATGGGAATATTGGCATCGTGGTTGAGCCCGGATGTTCATGGGGAGGGTGAAGCATCCGGGGAATGGATTCAGAGGATAGGTTTGCTTGGGTGTTTGAGGCAGTATGAGCCACTCCCTGCCCTTCATAGATATCTGGAAATTGAACCGGATATATGTCTCTGGTTGGGAGACAATATTTATGCGGATGCCAAGAATGATGAATCCATAATTGTCGCGGCGTATCAGGCATTGGAGGCGCGGCCTGAATTCCGCAGACTGCGCGATCAATCCACATTTGTTGCCGGATGGGATGATCATGACTACGGTGACAATGATGAGGGGAAAAATTATAAATTAAAGTATTTCAGCAAGGAATATTTCCGGAGTTTCTGGAGGATGGAGTCGATGATTCCAGCTGAGAGGGATGGCATTTATCATGTGCGTCGTTTCGCTGGAGGCGCATTTGGTTTACAGATAATTGTTCTGGATCCCAGATTCAACCGGGACGATGAAGGGCCGGAGTCGGACACGCTGGGTGAAGCGCAATGGGAATGGCTGGAATTACAATTGAAGGAACCAGCCAGTCTGAGATTATTGGTGAGTGGATATCAGATCCTCCTGGGAGCCGATGTTTCTTCAGAAACCTGGTCGAAATTTCCCAAGTCCAAAAATCGGCTGATGGAGGTCATCCGCCGGACCGGGGCGGAAAATCTGATCATGATCACTGGAGATCAGCACTATGCTGAGGTTTTGAAAGTCCCGGATTTACTCGATATGGATGCTTATGAAATCCAGTTTTCCGGGCTGAATCAAATTGAAGTAAGTCATCTGACACCCTTCCGGCAAACTCCGACAATCCGATCCAAACATACATATGCCATGTTGGATATTGAATGGAATGAAACCGATGTGGACGTGGCTCATGTGCTGTATCGGGTATTGGATGCACAGACGAATATTCCTGAGATTATTTATCGAATTAATTTATCGGATTTGCAGTTGCGCTTGAAATACCCTGAATCCAGGGATTTTCATCAGAGGACAACATTTGGGGTAAGCCACAACTACCCGAATTTGGATGTGAGGTATGCGACGGGTGGAGAGTTACCTGGGCGGGAATCACCAGTGCTGAGTCAGCCCATTGAAGTGCAGGAAACGACAGAGTTCAATATGGCATTCTTCACAAAGGACGGGTTTCAGAGGTCGCCTGTGTATACAAGCGTTCAGAGGAAAGCATCCCTGATGCGGGGGTTTAAGATTACTGGGGCGGAATCAGGGCTTATCTATCAATATCGGGAAGGAGTATTCGAGTCAGCCAGACAAGCCAGCCAGCAGAGGAGCAAGAAGTCGGGGGTCGCTGAGAAGATAGATATCAAATCCATTGCGGAGGTGTCCGATCATTATTCGATAGAATATGTAGGATTCATTGAGATTCCTGAGCCGGAGGTTTATACATTTGAATTAATATCGGATGATGGGTCTGTATTGACGATTCACGATCGGGTTGTGGTGGACAATGATGGGTCACACAGTGAAAGGATGCGCCGGGGATCGATTGCATTGGACCGGGGATTCCATCCTATACGGATAGATTATTTTGAGGATTACATGGGGCAGAAGCTGAAATTGAGGATGTTGAAGCCGGATGGGTTGGAGGTTCCGATGAATTTTTTCCATCTGGGAGAGGGCAGATAAATATAAAACATTTATGGCTGCAGTTGGGATTATATGAATAGACTGAGATAGGATAAGAATCTGAGCGGATGGCTGGTAGGATTCACTCGGAGTCCAGAAGAGGTAAGGTTGGGATATAACAACCGATGACAGAGGTGACGGGATTCGGCACAGGCTTGCCATGGATCACAGCATCGAGGGCATTGCGAAGGTCCCGACTGTTTGGTTCGGCCCTTCGTTTTCCATAAGCAGTGTTCCGGTCATCAATTCTTCCTTTGTAAAGCACTTTGAGATCCGGTGAAACCAGGAAAACCTGGGGGACTGATTCCGCTTTGAGGACGCGGACGAGATCATGTCTGGTATCGAGCAGGACTGTGAGATTGAGAGAATATTCCTCCGCGTGTTTTTGTGCGGCATCCATTGTGGTTTGTGGATCGGTGTGGACAAGGTAGAAATCAAAATTCCGGGCAGAGTATTCCTGAGCGATCCTGGAGATTTCCGGGGCGTAGGCGTTCGCGATTGGGCAATCGCAGAGAGTGAAGATGTGGACCATTCCCTGGGTTTTTGGAGATGAGGGAGATAACGGATCGATTGGGATGCCGGTTGTGGATGGCAGCTTGAATTCAGCGAATGCGCGGTCGATGAGTGGGAGGTGGGATTGATCCGGGTCAGCGGCCAGATTGAGTTGCACGAGCAGGACAAAGGCCATGAGAAACACCTGAGCGTGAGCAGATCGAAAAAACATATCTGGAAGGTACACGGTTCTGGTGAGGAAATCAAACTTTGTTGGATAGAGCCAGGATGCTAGGATGTCTATATGCAAGCAAAAAACTGGTCGTTGTCGACTCCATGGCTGATGATATTGTGGAGCCTGGCAGGATGGAATATGGAAGCAGCGGATCGATACGCGGGACGTCAGTTTGGCACGCGCTCGGAAGTGATCGGGCAGAATGGGATGGCGGCGACAAGCCAGCCGTTGGCTGTCAATGTGGCGCTGGATGTTTTGAAAAGTGGGGGGAATGCGATCGATGCGGCGATTGCTGCCAATGCAGTCATGGGGCTGGTTGAACCAACGGGAAATGGAATTGGGGGGCGATCTTTTTTGCTCTGGTGTGGGATGCTCGAAGTAAAAAAACTGCATGGGTTGAATGCGAGTGGCAGGTCTCCAGGGAAATTATCCATGCAGCATTTCAGGGAGGCTGGATATGAAGTGATTCCGGACTTTGGTCCCCTGACGGTGACGGTTCCTGGCTGCGTGGATGGGTGGTATGAGCTGCACGAGGCATTTGGGACAAAGCCCATGGCGGAGTTATTGCAGCCAGCCATTGACTATGCCCGCAATGGATTTCCTGTCACCGAAGTCATCGCCAAGGGGTGGCAGAGTTCGGTCAGGGTATTTGAGAAGTATCCGGGATTTGCTGAGACCTTTCTGATTGATGGCAAAGCTCCGGTGAAAGGGCAGATATTCAGAAATGAGAAACTGGCGGGCACGCTGGAGCTGATAGCGCGGAATGGACGGGAGGGCTTTTATCGTGGGCCGGTTGCCGAGGAGATTGAGCGCTATATTCTCGCTCAGGGTGGCTACTTGAACCGGGATGATTTAAGTGGGCATCAATCCGAGTGGATAGACCCGGTGAGTGTGAATTATCGTGGATACGACGTCTGGGAACTGCCACCGAATACTCAGGGAATCGCCGCTTTGCAAATATTACAGATTCTTGAAGGCTATGACATACGCAGCATGGGATTCGGCAGCGCTGAGTATATCCATCATTTTGTCGAAGCCAAAAAATTGGTCTTTGCGGATCGGGCACAATATTATGCGGACATGCAGCACGCCAAGGTGCCAGTGCGTGAACTTATTTCGGAGGAGTATGCCAGGACCAGGCGGGCACAGATTGATGCCCGGCGGGCGGCGATGGAAGTGGATCATGGGGATCCCGTGTTGGAGCATGGGGACACCATCTATCTGACCACAGCAGACAAATCAGGGAACATGGTATCGCTGATCCAAAGCAACTATATGGGGTTTGGATCCGGAATGACTCCACCAAATCTGGGCTTCATGCTCCAGAATCGTGGGCAATTATTCAAGTTGGAGGATGGCCATGCCAACAGCTATGCACCTGGAAAGCGGCCATTTCACACCATCATCCCGGCCTTCATCACCCGCAACGGGGAGCCATGGGTGTCGTTTGGGGTGATGGGGGGAGACATGCAGCCCCAGGGACATGCTCAAATTATCATCAATTTGATTGATTTTGAGATGAATTTGCAGGAGGCCGGGGATGCCCCACGCATGCGTCATTCCGGGTCATCCACCCCGACTGGACTACGGATGAAAAACGGCGGGGTGGTCCACCTGGAATCCGGATTTGCGGAATATGTGGTCGAGGAACTGGAAAGCCGCGGGCACAAAATCTCGAGGGAACGGGTGGACTATGGAGGCTACCAGGCCATTCTCAGAGACTCGCAAACCGGGGTGCTTTACGGGGCATCCGAATCGCGGAAGGATGGCATGGCGTCCGGGTATTAGAGGTTTTATGAACCCTGTGGGCGGATATTGGGCAGTTGGACTCAAAGCCGGGGAATCTCTGGCATCCGAAGCGGAGATTGTTTAAAAAATGTCCGGTTCGCGTGTGGGGATGCCGGCATGGAGAAAATCGAGGTCACACCCCTGGTCTGCCTGAGTGACGTGGCGGGAGAACAAATACCCAAAGCCACGGTCGTAGTATGGGTCCGGCGTTTTCCATACCGATCTTCTTCGATCGAGTTCGGAGTCATCGACCCAGAGATGGATGGATCTGGCATCCAGGTTGATTTCGATTTCATCACCGGTTTTGACAAGAGCCAGGGGGCCCCCGATGGCACTTTCGGGAGCGACGTGCAGGATACAGGATCCATAGCTGGTGCCACTCATTCTTGCATCACTGATCCGCACCATATCCCGCACACCAATTTGAAGTAATTTCTTCGGGATTGGGAGCATTCCCCATTCCGGCATACCGGGGCCACCAATGGGGCCTGCATTTCTGAGGACCAGTATGGATTCCGGGGTCACGTCGAGATCCGGGTCATCGATGCGTTTTTTGAGATCGGCATAATTATCGAACACGAGGGCTTTTCCCCGGTGCTTCAGGAGTTTGGGGTTGGCGGCTGTGGGTTTCATGACGCACCCATTTGGTGCGAGATTGCCTTTGAGCACGCAGACTCCACCAGACTGGGAAATCGGGTTATCCAGAGGACGTATGACTTCCTTGCGGATGACTTTTTTGCCTTGAATATTCTGGCCGATGGTAAGTCCGTTGACGGTCATTGCCTGCGTTTTCAAGTGTGGGCGGAGAACTTCCATGAGGGCGGGGAGGCCGCCCGCTTCATAGAAATCCTCCATGAGGAAATCCCCACTGGGTCTGACATTAACTAAAGTTGGAGTGGATCGAGAATAGGCATCGAAGGAATCCAGGGTGAGTGGGACCCCTGCTCTTCCAGCCATGGCCAGGAGATGGATCAGCGAATTGGTTGAGGCGCCAAGTGCCATGATGATAACGCAGGCATTGTGAAAGGACTCCGGGGTGAGAATCTGATCGGGGGTTAATCTCTGAGCGACCATGTGGATGATTTGTCTGCCACAAGCGCTGGCGACGCGTGAATGTTCCGCATGGACTGCCGGCACGGATGAGGCTCCGGGAAGCATCAGTCCCAGGGATTCAGCGATAGCGGTCATGGTGGACGCCGTTCCCATGGTCATACAATGGCCGGGGGAGCGGGCGATGCCATCCTCCATGGCGTGCCAATCCTTGTCATCCAGGTTTCCAGCGCAGCGTTCCGCCCAGTATTTCCACATATCGCTGCCGCTTCCGAGTTTTTCGCCATTGAAATAACCTGGGATCATTGGGCCTGCTGAGAAAAAGAGAAATGGCACACCTGCGCTGGTGGCTCCCATGATGAGAGCTGGGGTTGTTTTATCGCATCCTCCCATGAGAATGACGCCATCAACCGGGTGGCACCTGATAGTCTCTTCCGCTTCCATTGCCAGCAGGTTCCGGTAAAGCATGGAGGTTGGTTTGATGTAGGATTCGTCCAGGGACATGACTGGGAGTTCGACGGGATATCCACCGGCTTGCCAGACTCCCCGTTTGATGGCATCGGCTCGTTCTCTCAGATGGATGTGACATGGATTCAATTCGCTCCAGGTATTGAGAATTCCGATCACCGGTTTGCCGAGATAATCCTCCCGGCTCAGCCCCATTTGTTTGATGCGTGATCTGTGGCCGAATGAGCGTTGGTCATCCGGGGCCGAACCAGCGGAAGCTTCTCAACTGTTCTGGATCGATAATTGGGTTCATTTGTGAAGGATGTTACCGAATGTTGGGAACATCTCAATGTTTGAGGGCTGAAGACAAGTAAAGTTCTGCGGAAATGAGCCTGTTGGGTCGCACAAATTTACCAAATCCGGTCACATCTTGGCAAAACTGCCTGAATCCGGCGATATGAGCTTGATGAGTTGGTGAAATGGGACAAGGCTGGTGACTGATGAATGAGCAGGACATGACAACGCATCCAGCATTGGCCAAATGGGTGCAGAAAATGATTGATCTCTGTTGTCCGGATCGGGTGCATTGGTGCGATGGATCCCAGCAGGAGTGGGATCAGATCACGGAAATGATGGTCGCCAGTGGGACGTTCATCCGATTGAATCCAGAGAAGCGACCGAATTCATTTCTGGCCCGGTCCACCCCATCGGATGTGGCGCGGGTCGAAGACAGGACATTCATCTGCACCAAAAGAAAAGACCAGGCGGGTCCCACGAATAATTGGGCAGAAGCCGGTGAAATGCGCGAGAAAATGGTCGGCCGATTTCAAGGATGCATGCGGGGCCGGACGATGTATGTGATCCCATTCTGCATGGGCCCCATGGATTCCACGCTGGCGAAAATTGGGGTTCAAGTCACGGATTCGCCATATGTGGTGGTCAATCTGCGCATCATGACCAAAATGGGGAAAGAGGTATTTAATCGTCTGGAGGATGAAAAATCCGGTTCAGCGCCGAGAAAACGCCATGGTCATGGATTTTTTATTCCGTGTGCCCATACGGTGGGAAGTCCTTTGGAACCTGGGCAGAAGGATGCGGCCTGGCCATGTAATGAGGACAAGTATATCTGTCATTTTCCTGAGACGAGAGAAGTGTGGTCGTATGGGTCTGGGTATGGAGGGAATGCTCTGCTTGGGAAGAAGTGCCTGGCATTGAGGATCGCGTCCAACATTGCACGCGAGCACAATTGGATGGCGGAGCACATGCTGATATTGGGATTGCATTCACCTGAGGGTGAGAAGACCTACATTTCAGCGGCATTTCCCTCTGCCTGCGGCAAGACAAATCTGGCGATGATTGTTCCTCCGAAGCCGTACGCGGATGCGGGGTGGAAGACCACGATTGTGGGGGATGACATTGCGTGGTTATGGCCGCATGAGGATGGCCGGCTGCACGCGATCAACCCGGAGAATGGATATTTTGGGGTGGCACCCGGCACATCGTATAAAACCAATCCGATCGCGATGGAGTCGATGAAAGCCAACTGTATATTCACGAATGTGGCCTTGACCGACGATGGCGATGTCTGGTGGGAGGGATTGACTGAGGAGAAGCCAATGCATTTGATCGACTGGCAGGGACGGGACTGGACACCCGCTTCGGCCACTCCGGCGGCTCACCCGAATGCACGGTTCACGGCACCAGCGAGCCAATGCCCAACCATTGACCCGGACTGGCAGAATCCTGAAGGTGTTCCCATTTCCGCCATTGTGTTTGGTGGAAGGAGACCTTCGACGATGCCGTTGGTATTCCAGGCCTTTAACTGGTCACATGGAGTTTATCTGGGAGCGACGATGGGATCTGAAACCACCGCAGCGGCCATTGGTCTGAAGAAACAGGTGCGGAGGGATCCCATGGCGATGCTGCCCTTCACCGGATACAACATGGGGGATTATTTCGGACATTGGCTTTCCATGCGCCGGCAAATTCGCGTGCTGCCGCGTTTTTTTCCACGTGAACTGGTTCCGTCTGGATGAGAATGGTCGGTTCCTCTGGCCTGGATTTGGTGAGAACATGCGGGTTCTGGAATGGATCATGAACCGGTGCCGCGGGAAAGTTGCCGGGCATGAAACCCAGATCGGATGGACCCCACATTATGAGGATTTCAACACGACAGGGTTGGATCATTTCACTGAAGAGCAGTTTGAAAAATGCATGGCATTCAAGGAAAGCGAATGGCGCGAGGAAATACTTTCCCAAGGTGAGTTATTTTTGAATCTCTATGATCACTTGCCTAAGGAGCTGGTGTATCAGAGAGAGCTCCTCGCATCGCGCCTGAGTTAAAAGATTTCAGGTTGAGCGTTGGCAGATATCAGTTCCGCACATAAAGTGGGAACTGATGAAAGTGATATGCTATGTGTGTTCGGCGCTTCTGATTGCCACGGGTGGAATTGGATATTTTGGCTGGGAATCCATTGGGGCCACAAAACAATCGGTGACTGCGGCGATCCCGGCATTTATCGGGATCCCCATGCTGGTCGGGGGACTCATAGCCATTAAGAATAATATGTTGGGAATGCACATTGCGGTGTTGTTTTCCCTGCTTGGATTTCTGGCTGGCCTGGGTCGGCTTGTGCCGGGTGTTATCCGGGGGACATTGGACTGGAGCACCCCGGCGCCAAAACTGATCAGCGTGATGACGGTTGTTTGTCTGGTTTTCACTGTCGCTGCGGTCCAGTCGTTTATAGCCGCGAGAAAAGCCCGCACAAAATCCGAAGCCATCAAGGCGGACGAGTGAATCCCATCCATCCCAATACCCGTGTGTGCCGCGCCGCTATGGAGGCATATCATTCTGCATGCGCAGGGATGGCTCCGGTGAGGATGATGGAGAAAATGCCAAGGGAGTGCGCCGGGAACTACATTTTCTGAAAGGCTGGCGGCTGGTGCCGGTAATTCATCCATGTAAAGTAGTGAACATAGTCAGAATCAACCGGAAACAGGATTGGGCGATCCCCGGAGATTCAAAAAGCATGCTGAAAGGCATGCACAACCTTCCCAGGTGGACATAAGCAGGCTCTATGCAGGGCCTGTTTTGTGTATAGAGGAGAAGGCGGTGAGATCCTCGATATGAGTGCTGTTTCCGGATGAGGCAGCGACAACGAGGAAGAGAGTCGCCATGCGGATCGCGATGCCATTGGTCACCTGCTCTTTGATGACGGATCTTGGCCCGTCAGCAGTCACGGCATCAATCTCAACCCCACGATTGATTGGACCCGGATGCATAATCACCAAATCAGGGCGGGCCTTTTCCAGTTTCTTTTGAGAGATACCGAACAATGTGCGGTATTCGCCAATTCCCGGGAAAGTGGTTCGGAGCTGCCGTTCATGTTGGATGCGCAGAAGATTGAGCACATCCGCCCCCTCGATGGCCTCGTCCAGATTGTGAGTCAGACGGCATCCCAATCGGGTGAAATGACTGGGAAGCAAGGTGGGCGGGCCGCATAATGTCACTGAGGCTCCCAGTTTTGTCAGAGCCCAGATATTGGATCGGGCGACCCTTGAGTAGGCGATATCGCCGATAATGGATACTTTTTTACCCTCCAGTGTGCCAATTTTCTCGATAATGGTGAAAGCATCCAGAAGTGCCTGAGTGGGGTGTTCATGGGCACCGTCGCCAGCATTGATGACACTCGCATTCACGCAACGAGTCAGGAATTGTGCGGCCCCGGAGGCACTGTGTCGGATAATAATCACATCAGCATTCAGAGCCTCGAGAGTCTGGGCGGTGTCTTTCAGTGTTTCACCTTTGCGCAACGATGAGGATTCCGCGCTGAAATTCACGACGTCGGCAGCGAGTCTTTTGGCAGCCAGCTCGAAGCTGATGCGGGTGCGCGTCGAAGGTTCGATAAATAAATTGACGACAGTTTTCCCGGTGAGGGAGGGAACTTTTTTGACTCTCCTCTCGCCGACCATTTTAAAGTTTCTGGCGAGGTTGAGAATGGTCTCGATCTCTTCACGGGAGAGTGATTCCAGATCCAGAAGATGTTTTCGGGACCAACTCATGAGGAAAAACCGGATTTGTTGTGCGACCCATGGCGCAATTCGATGAAATTCTGTTCCGGGTCGGATGGATGCAGGTGAGCCACAATTTTTTCAGTGGGATTGGCGGACATCTCCCAGCCCACGTAATCGGGTTGGATGGGCAGTTGTCTGTGTCCCCGATCAACCAGAACAGCCAAACGAACCCAGAGAGGCCGACCGAGTTGCATCAGGCTGTTGAGAGCGGCGCGGATGGTTCGACCACTCGAAATCACATCATCGACCAGAATGACGTGGTTCCCCTCCACATCGAAATCAATCCGGGTGGGAAAAACCTCGAATGTGCTGCGGGCCGCGATGTCGTCCCGGTTGAAACTGGAGTCAATGATTCCGAAAAACAGAGCACAGCCAGGAGGCGGCGAGGCAACCAGCTTCTGATAGATGCGTTCGGCAACCGGCACCCCACCCCGCTGAATACCGACTATCGCCACCCGACTTAAACCAACAAGGCTCGCACGAATCTCATTCACCAAATTATCCACGATGAGCTCAAGCCCAGCACTGGATACCACAACTTTTGCTTCACTCATTCAAACAACATTTCGAATCGGGTTCCGAAAGGACAACCGTGAATTGAACTTAATTACTGGCGCATGATGAGCCAGGACCAGAGGAGGTCACCCTAAACAGACCGAGGACCTTTGCGATCGTCTTTGGCTCCTCCAATGGACCCGATGTTTCAGAATCCAATCGGTTAAAGCAAACTCAAAGCCGACATCACGACCTGCCTTTTCAGATTCAATCCACTTGTGGCGATTTATTTCCTCAAGTTCCGCCTGATATTCGGTGTAAAGGGATGAATTCTTCAAATTATCCTCTGAAATTCTTTCGCGATCGGGGTTAGACATGCGTTTTTGAATTTCGGTTCAAAATCGTCAGGATAATGTCACAGAGCCCCCCCCATGACAATCCATTTTTTACCCTGGTGTCCAATAATGCAGCGGGGCTGACCCAACAAATTCTCAGCGCCAGGTTCCGGACATGCTCCTCAATACTATCCTGTTATCGACTCACTATGAATTCTATTTAAGAATCATTTCAGTCACCCTCATAATGCAGTCCATACCACACTTTTGCGGGCTTGAGGAAACTCAGGATGAATCTGTCCTGACTGCGGATGGTTCGACCAGAGCAGGAAAATTCACCTTTTTCAGACGCCCGCCCATCTCAAGCGGCGAAAACCGCCGCGATCCAAACCCGCCCCCGACGGAGGCACTCATTCCGGAGCCCCAATGGGGCGCGCGAAGTCAGCCAAGGGTGGAGAGCAGCGCAACCCTGGGTCACACGCGATCCCACATCACATCGAGCCCTGATGGGGCGCTCGGGGTGTCCGGGTGGGGGAAGAACACAAGGCATGTGGGGGACAATGGAATTTTCAGGCAGATGGAATCATTCACGCCCAAGAGCCTTGTGGGATGGGCTTATTTGAGAGCGAGGTAGTGGGATCGTTCATTGTGGGGGAATTTTTCGATGGCATAGCGCAGCATGGTTCTTGGCATTGTGGGAGCGTATTGGTTGAGGAAATTTTTTTCGATGGTGCGGTTGCGGTTACCGATTTCACGCAGCATCCATCCGACTGCCTTGTGGATGAGATCTTCCCGATCGTGGAGAAGGATTTGAGCGATCTGGAGTGTGTCAGCAAATTCGAAGTGTTTGATGAATGCGAATGTGGCCATGATGGAGATACGCCTTTCCCATAATGAGGTGGAAGTGGCCATGGTGTAGAGGATGTCTTTGGGATTGTGCAGTAGATATGCACCTAGGATTTGGTGGGCTGAGCTATCCACCAGATCCCAATTATTCACACAGGCAATATGATCCAGATAGAACTGGCAGGTTTGAGACTTTTCAACTGGCGGAGAGGCATTGAATTGATGCACGAGGATGAAGAGTCCGCAGAGGCGGGCTTCGTGGAATGGCGATTCGAGAAGATTTTTGAGGTCCGCCCTGTTTATGGATTGGTATTCTTGAGCCAGCCTTCTCAGGATGGGGACGCGAATTCCAAGAAACTGATCACCTGCACCATAGTCACCTGGTTTTGATTTAAAAAACCGCTGGGATTTGGATGCTACGAAGGGGTCGGCCAAAACTTCCAGAGTGGTCAGAAGGGAGGAATTTGACATGGGTGGACATTAGCCCGGATGAGGAGATCCGTCAGTTGGAAAGTTGTCCATTGAGCAATGGATCATCTGGAGTAAATTAGAGCAAAGCACATTGGATCAATGAAAGAGCTGATTAACAAACACCGGCAGAAAAATACGGGTTGGGTTGCTGGACAATCCGGTGCTGTGTTTTCCGGTCGGGTGGAGATGTGGGAGTCATGATGCCGGGAGATTCAGGCAAAGGGATAGCACTCATTCTGGTGACATTGGGTTGTTCGATGAACGCGGAGAATATGGACTTTGAAATATGCGGCAGGCTGGACCACGAGGACATGGTGGAAATTTCGGGGGTGGTGGCGAGCTCCCGCAACCCGGATATTCTGTGGGTTGCGAATGATGGAGGCAAAGAAAGAATCTGGGCGGTTCTCAGCACTGGCGAGCTGGTGATGGAGGTGGATTATGATTCCAAAGTCAGTGATGTGGAGGACCTGGCACTCGGGCAAGCTCCGGATGGGACCCCTGCCCTGTTTATAGCGGATGTCGGCGACAATAACGCAGAC
>JAJOIW010000206.1 GCA_021209225.1 Verrucomicrobiota bacterium | reverse complement strand
GCCATGGTTGGGGTTCTGCCTGTTCATGGATGGAAGTTGTCACTGATGCCTTGGACGAGTCTGGCACAGGAGGCGAAGAGGGAGTCCACGCTGATGCCGGTGGTGGTTGTGACGGCCAATCGCGATTCCCAATGGTTGATTGATTCGATGCACAGCATGGCAGTGATTGATCAAAAGGAGTTGAGAGACCAAGGGTTCCGCACTCTTCCCAATGCCTTGTCTCAGACGCCCGGAGTTTCTGTTCAAGAGACCACCCAGGGTCATGGGTCCCCGTATATCCGAGGTTTCACTGGCCGACAGAATCTGCTCCTGGTGGACGGTGTGCGTATGAATAACAGCACCTATCGCAGTGGCCCGGTCCAATACTGGAATACCGTCGATGCCTTTGCCATGGAAAGAATGGAGTTGGTCAAAAGCCATGGATCGGTCATTTATGGCAGTGATGCTTTGGGAGGGACCATGCAAGTCCTCTCCCGAGGGTCCGGATTTGAATCCCAGGCCCTGGCGCATATTTCGGTGGGCAATCGTTTTATCAATGGCGCAGCAACGGAATGAGTCACATTGCCCGTCTGGAATCCCAGACCGGGGTCGGGGAAAAATGGGGATTCTCCTTCGGCGCAACATTCAAAGACTTTGGTGACATTCGCGACCGGGCCGTGGGAATCATGGATCGCACAGGGTATCCGGAACAGAATTACGACTTTAAATTCGAATGGCAGGCATCCCCGAATACTCAGATCGCAGTGGCTCACCAATACCTGAATCAGGATGAAATCTGGCGGTGGCACAGCACAATCTTTAATGATGTCGGTTGGAATGGTGCTGCCACAGGCAATTTTCGAGCCCGTATATACGACCAGGAACGCTCCCTGACATACCTCAAAGCTGAAGGGGAACTGGATTCCAGATTCGTTCAGAGCTGGAAGGCCACAATCTCATTCCAGAATTCCCAGGACAGCGAATTCCAGGACAGGGGGCCCACCGATCAAAGGACAAACCTTGTTGAAGTCGATACCTACGGTCTGGATTTCCAGTGGCACAGCGCGCTGGCAGGGGGAAGACTTCTCACTGGTATCGACTACTATGAGGATCACATTGATTCGGCTGGATCCCGAAATGGTCGCGACCCGAGATCACAACGCCCACTGGCCGACAACTCCATTTACCGGTTGAGTGGTTTATTTGGCCAATACCAACGCACATTTTATGAGGACTTCGAGCTCGCTTTAGGATCCCGGTACACGCACGCGGATGTTGATCTGGGTGCCTTGTGGGACGCAACTTCCGCATCGGACCTGTCCACTGGGCACAGCTGGGAAAGTGTCGTATTGAATGTTCGGGGTGGATACACGGTGACCCGGGATTGGCATCTATATGGTGGGGCAAGCCAGGGATTCCGGGCTCCCAATGTGGATGACCTGTCAGGGAATATCACTTCCCGCAGTGGGCTTTCCTCACTTGGCTCCCTCGACCTTTCTCCCGAAAAATCGATTACATACGAACTCGGTTCACGATTCACTCATTCCAGGCTGGATATGGGCGCAGCAGCCTTTCATACCCGTGTGGAAGATCTCATCACGAGCGTGCCAGTTGCCAATGGCAGTGGCACTATCGTCTCTCTCAATGGGGATAAAGCCCGCATCAATGGCATCGAATTCGATGGCAACTGGATAATTGTAAATGGCTGGAGTCTCAATGGATTCATGACCTGGCAGGAAGGGAAATCCCAAACGCCGGTATTTCTCGGAGGCCCGGAAATCGATCAATGGGTCAGCCGCCTCTCCCCCCTGCGGGGGGGATTCGCACTGCGCTATGGAAGCCATGCTTCAGAGATGGTGGATCGAAGGCCGGGTTACTATGTCCGCGGCCGCGGACAAACTCAGCAATATTGATCGCACGGACACCCAACGGATTCCCCCTGGAGGCACCCCCGGATATAGGGTGGCTTCATTGCGCGGAGGGTGGCAACCCACCGACGCTCTCCGTCTCACCATTGCCCTGGAAAATATGACCAACCAGGATTATCGCATCCATGGATCGGGACTCAACATGCCAGGCTTTGGTGCTCTTATCAGCCTCGAATACACCTTTTGATATCGACTGGATCTGAGATCCATCCGGACTCCGGGCCATGTGACCGGGTATTGATTGCACCCCTGCGGCTCAAGTGTTTGAGACTGCCGCACTCCGAATCCGATCCCCAAATTCACTTGGGACGGGACCCGGGGGAGGCAGACAGAGAAACCCTGTCTGCTCACAGGGTGCATGCGGAGAACATGATCCGAAACTTCATCGGGAGCCTGGGCGAAATGCCATCCACCCGGGCATTCAGGAAAGAAAAAGCCGACATCATGTCGGCTGGCAGTCAACGTGGGATGTCCTGCATTGGCAGGAATGGGAATAGGCCTCACATTGGCTGAGGAGTCTTGACCTCGATGTAAAGGTTGCGCAGCTGGATCCGGTCGACCGGGCCGGGGAATCGGTCATCAAGCAGGTTCCTTTGGCGGTTTTGGGGAATGCGATGACATCCCGGATGCTGGAGGATCCGGTTAACAAGGTGATCAGCCGGTCAAATCCGAGCGCAATCCCACCGTGTGGAGGGCATCCATATTTGAATGCTTCCAGCATATAGCCGAATCGTTCCCGGATGGTTTCTTCACCGAGCTGGAGGATATCCTGGAATATGGTTTTTTGGACATCCGGCCGGTGGATACGAATGGATCCCCCACCCAGTTCCACCCCGTTGACTACAATGTCATAGTGCTGGCCACGAACCGCTTTTGGATCGGTCGTCAGTTTTTCCACATCTTCAACCACTGGCGCCGTGAATGGATGGTGGCTGGAATACCAACGATTCATCTCCTTATCAAAGGCAAGAAGCGGGAATTCGATCACCCAGAGAAACCGGAAATCAAATGGGTCCAGCTTGAGCAATCCTTTTGCCTGCAGCAAACCCGCGTTGTAGATGCGGATGAGCCCGAGGATTTCGCAGGCATTGAGCCACTGGTCGGCGGCAAACAGGATCAGATCCCCCTCCTCTATCTGGAGCCGCTGAATCAATGCGGACTTTTCGGCATCCGTGAAGAATTTGGCGATGGGGGATTTCCATTCACCATTCACCACTTTGATGTAAGCCAATCCTTTCGCCCCGTGACTGACAGCGTAGTCGGTCATGGTTTCCATTTGCCCCTGGGTCGCATCGGCCATGCCTTTGACATTCATGGCTTTAACGACCCCGCCTTTCTCAATCATGTCCCTGAAAACCTTGAAGTTGGATTGGGCAAAGACATCGCTGAAATCGACAATTTCAAATCCGTAGCGCATGTCCGGCTTGTCAATGCCGAAGCGATCCATGGCTTCCTTGAAACTCATCCGGGGGAAGGGCACAGGAATATCCCGGTCGAGGGCCACTTTCCAGACCCGCTGGAGCAATCCCTCAATGAGGGAATATATGTCTTCGCGGTCGATGAAGGACATCTCAATGTCGACCTGAGTGAACTCAGGCTGGCGATCGGCACGCAGATCCTCATCCCGATAACAACGGGCTAACTGGAAGTATTTCTCAATGCCCCCGACCATCAGGATCTGTTTGAACTGCTGGGGACTTTGCGGCAAAGCATAAAATTGCCCGGGAGCCATACGGCAGGGCACGATAAATTCACGCGCCCCTTCAGGCGTCGATTTGAAGAGAGTCGGAGTTTCCACCTCCAGGAATCCCTGCTCTTCCATGAACACACGTGTGGCGGTCGCAACGCGGCTGCGGAGACGCAGGTTGCGGATCATCTCCGGCCTGCGAAGGTCGAGGTAGCGGTGCTTCAGACGCAATTCCTCGTTCACTTTGGCGGCGGCTTCCGGATCATCGATGGGGAATGGCAGGACTTCAGCCTTGTTCAAAACCTCAATTTCACTGGCCAGAATCTCGACTTCACCGGTGGCAATTTTTTCATTGCGGGTGCCATCCGGCCGGCGGCGGACTGAGCCGGTGACCCGCACCACGGTTTCACTGCGGGCATGCTCAGCAATGGAGAATACTTCCGCTGGGACATCCGCGGGATCGAAAACCGCCTGGGTTCGCCCTTCCCGGTCGCGGATATCCAGAAAGATGACGCCCCCCAGGTCTCTATTCGAGTGCACCCACCCGTTTAATGTGACTTCCTGTCCAATATGCTCCAAACGCAAAGCGTTGCAGTGATGTGTCCGTTTCTTCATTCGATACGATTTCCAGTGATTGTCTGGTTTTTTCAGCCAAAAAGGAGCCACAGTCTGATTATATTCCCAGAAAATGCCAATATTTTCTTTTCTGCCATTCCCATTCCCGAAGTTGGGAATCCGAAGGGATGAGTCACGATCGGGTTGGTGGGCGGCAATCATCCCGCCGGCCTCCATTTCTTCAGGTGACCAGTGACCGGGATCGATGGAAGAAGGTGTGGTGGGTGAATCCAGAGAATCCGGGAGTCCCATTCCGGCCGGTTCCGGCATTCTGTCCGCCGGGAGGTATGGAGTCGATTGTCTGGACGCCAGGCAGGTGATAGAGTTCCCATGCGTTATGCAGAATGATGCGCAGGAAGGATTGGCATGACCATGAAGAGAAGAGAATGGATGAAGCTGCTGGCACTGGTGTGTGCCAGCGGGATCGGGTCGCTCGGCCACTCAGGCGCCGGCCAGGTTCAGGTGAGAGCCAGCGGCAGAAAGGTGATCGTCATTGGATCGGGACTGGCCGGACTGGGAGCCGCTCAAAGGCTGGTGCAGGCA
>JAJOIW010000136.1 GCA_021209225.1 Verrucomicrobiota bacterium | reverse complement strand
AATTTGTGACTGTCGGGTCCATCATTGCCAGCATTTTCGCGGTTGATTATGTCGAGGTGCGCCTCCCCATTCCACCAGCAGATACACCATTTATTGCGCTACCAGAAACATACAGCGGTGAGCCTGTGCAGCCCATGCAACAGCCAGAAGTTCATTTTTTCCTCGACCTTGGGGGCACATTCGAATCCTGGACCGGGAAAATAGTGAGAACAGAAGGTGTGGTGGATACGAGAAGCCGACAAATTATCGCCGTGGCACAAATTGACGCCCCCTACGCTGTTGGACCGGAAGAGAGATCTCCGCTGAAGATTGGTCAGTTTCTTCGGGCCCGGGTATCTGGCAGGTTGTTGGAGGACAGGATAGTTGTTCCGCGCAGTGTGGTTCGTGATGACGATCATGTGTATGTCATCAATTCGAATAATCGACTTGTCCGCAAATCTGTGCGCATTATCCGGACCGATGCGAAAAGCGATCGTGTCGTGATTGAGGGGGATATTATGAAGGGGGATGTGCTCTGTATCACACCGGTTCCATTTGCGGTGGACGGCATTGAGGTCAACCCCGTGATTGATGGAAGAGTTCCCCAGACGCGGAACGTGCCAGTCGGGCAGGAAAATTCACCTAAGGGACAGATGAGGCCAAATGGCAGGAAAAGCCAGTGAGGCTTCAGCGAGTATACATATATGAAAGGAATATGATGAATGGAATTATCGCCTGGTTCTGCCGCAACGAGGTTGCCGCCAACTTATTGATGGCAGCGGTATTTTTGTCAGGATTTTCCACGTTGTTCATGAGCATCCCGACGGAGGTTTTTCCGGATTTTGATTTGGATATCGTGACGGTGCGGGTTCCTTTCAGGGGGGCCACCCCAGGGGATGTGGAGGAAGGGGTGATCATCAAAGTGGAGGAAGCCATTCAGGACCTGGAAGGCATCAAGGAAATGACCTCGACCGCCTCGGAGGGGGTTGGAATTGTGAGTATTGAGGTCGATAAAGGATACGACACCCGCGAATTACTGGATGACATTAAAAACCGGGTGGATGCCATTAACACATTTCCCATAGACACCGAAAAGCCGGTCATCAGTCTTTCTCAGCCCGCAGGGAGTGTCATCAGTGTGGTCATTGCGGCCGAGATGGCTGAAAAAGACCTGAAGGAACTGGGAAAAATTGTCCGCGAGGAGATTCTTGCTTTGCCGGATGTGACGCAAGCGAGTTTACAGGGAACCAGACCTTATGAAGTGACGATTGAAGTTTCGGAAACGAACTTACGCCAATATGGATTGACACTGGAGGACGTCAGGCAGGCAATTGCGCGCAGCTCACTGGATCTCCCGGCTGGACGTATCCGGACTGTCGGAGGCGATGTTCTGCTGCGCACCAAGGGACAGGCATACAGCCGCGGGGAATTTGAGGAAATTATCCTGATTTCGCGACCGGATGGAACATTGGTTCATGTGCGCGATATTGCTGAAGTGATCGATGGATTTGAAGAAACTCCCCTGATCACAAAGTACAATGGCAAACCCTGCGTTGTGGTCTTTGTATCCCGGGTGGGCAATCAGAACGCGATCACTCTGGCCAAATCCGTCAAACAATATATTGAGGACCGGAAATCCACTCTGCCAGCGGGTGTGGAAATCGGTTATTGGGATGATCGATCCCAAGTGGTTATTGCCAGACTTAAAACACTGGGGGACAGCATGGCCATGGGGATGTTGCTGGTGTTTGTCATACTCACCTTGTTTTTGCGTCCCTGGCTGGCGTTCTGGGTTTGTGTGGGGATTCCGGTCTGTTTTTCGGGATGCCTGGCAGTGATGCCATATATTGGGGCGACGATCAACATGTTCAGTTTATTTGGATTTATCCTGGTTTTAGGAATCCTGGTGGACGATGCGATTGTGACGGGAGAGAATATCTATGCCCATCAGAAGCTCTATGGGAAATCCCCTGCGGTGGCAGCTATCGAGGGAGCGCAGGAGGTTGCTGTGCCGGTCATTTTCGGAGTCTTGACAACCGTGATCGCTTTCGTGCCACTGCTTCTGGGGACTGGGATGCGCGGAAAAATCTTTGCCCAGATCTCACTGGTGGTCATTCCTGTGCTTCTGTTTTCACTGATGGAGTCCAAGTTGATTCTTCCGGCACACCTGAAACATATCCAATTTAATTCAGTGCCCGGGAAACGGGGAATCTTTTCCAGGGTGCAGGCATTTTTTGCGGACGGACTTGAATGGATTGCTGAACATATTTATCAGCCAACTCTGAGGATCTGTTGTCAGCACCGGTACCTGACTTTCGCCGGATTTGTTGGATTTTCTCTCATTATATTCAGCCTGGTGATCAGCAATCGCATCCTCTTCACACCCTTTCCCCGGGTCGCTTCAGAAACTGCCACCGCCTCGCTCACCATGCAGGAGGGCACCCCAATTGAAATCACGCAAAAATACACCGAACAAATCGAAACCATCGCCCAGGAATTAAGAAATAAATACATCGACCCGACTTCAGGCCAAAGCATGATCACCGCCATCCTGTCCTCCACTGGAGGTCAGGGATTTGGTCGACGCGGCGGAACAGAAAATTCCTCGGGACAAAGCCACCTCGGTGAAGTCTCCATGAAATTGATGCCCCCCGAACAAAGGTCTGCTCCACTCGATCCACAAAAACTCGTCGCTGAATGGCGGCAAAAAATTGGCTCAATCCCGGGAGCACAGACCATCAACTTCCGGGCTGAAATTGGCCGGAGCGCCGACCCGATCGATATTCGTTTAACCGGTCAATCGTTTGTCCAGATGAAGGAAGTCGCCACAAAAATAAAAGAAGTCCTCGCAACCTACCCGAATCTCTTCGATATATCCGATTCCTTTGAAGGGGGGAAACCCGAACTCAAAATATCCATCAAGCCGGAAGCCAGCATCTATAATATTTCCCAACAGGAACTTGCCAACCAGGCCCGACAGGCATTTTTTGGTGGGGAAGCCCAGCGGATACAAAGGGGTCAGGACGATGTCCGGGTCATGGTCCGGTATCCTGCTGAGGAAAGGCAATCCATCACAAATCTGGAGAATATGCGGGTGCGGGGAGGAACCACCGACCGATCGGAAATTCCTTTTCACGTAGTGGCGGATGCGGAACTGGGCAGATCGTTCAATCAGATCACCCGAATCGATAGAAACCGCTCCATCAATATCACAGCCGACGCAGATAAGGAAAAGGCGAATCTTGAGGCGATTAAGGCGGATCTCATTCAGGAGCTCGAAAAGATAATCCCACTTTATCCCGGCATGGCCTACTCCCTGGAGGGTGAGGCGCGTGAACAGGCAGAACAGATGGCCGGTCTGCAATTAGGTGGTATCATCGTTTTTTTCTCTATTTACGCGATGCTTGCGATTCCTTTCCGCTCCTATTTCCAGCCATTCATAGTGATGTCGGTTATTCCATTCGGGTTGGTGGGAGCGGTTCTTGGCCATCTGATCATGGGCTATTCATTGAGCATGATGTCCCTCTTTGGCATGTTGGCTCTGTGCGGAGTGGTGGTCAATGACAGCCTGGTCATGGTGGACTATATCAATCGCCGCCGATCCAAGGGAATGCCTCTCAGAGAAGCCGTGGCGACTGCGGGAGTCCGCCGCTTCAGGGCTATCATTCTCACATCCATCACGACTTTTGCCGGGTTGCTGCCATTGATGTTTGAAAAAAGCACACAGGCACAATTTGTCATCCCAATGGGAATCTCCCTGGGTTGGGGAATTATGTTTGCGACTGGGGTCACGTTGATCATTGTTCCAATCAACTACCTGTTTCTTGAAGACATGAAGGAAGCCATTCAGAAGTATTGGACCTGGCAGACCGGGGCCCAATCGAAGCGGAGGACGGGAGAGTCTCCTGCCATTCACACACCGGCCTCATGAGTCATTTTGCCTGAGAAAACTGGAATTCCGGCAGCTTGTCTGTTGCCAGATTCAAGAAATTTTTGCACACTGTCGCAATGAGGCGTTTGGTTGTTATTACAGTTTTATGCATATTTGTATGGGCAGTTGGCATGGATCTGCCATCAGCCCAATACCCCGAGTCATTCCGCCAATACCAGAAGGACTACCTGCAGCAACTTCTGGAAAAACTTCAGGCGGATGTCACGTTCCTGATGAATGAGCAACCGACATTCACCAGTCGTATCACCAAAATTGAAGAACAGGTCCAGGAACTCGCCATCCTCAATCGCGATAAAAAAGAAATCGATACCTCACCCTTTGCGACCCGTGCCGAAGTGGATCAACTGAAAAAGGATATCCAAAATCTCAATGCCGAATGGACGCGGAAGAATGACGAGCTGAGCAGGAAAATTGATGACGGATTCCGACAAATTGAACTGTCACTGCGGGCTATGTCCAACAATCAGGCCATTCCACCCGCTCAGAATAATTCGGGAAATTCCCAACAAGGTGGAACCGCAAAATCCAATAAGGTTGTGGCCCCTGAAGGCTACCAGCTTTATTCAGTCGAAATCCAGGCAGGCGACAGCTTCTTTTCCATCGTTCGATACCTGAATGAAAAATATAATATCAAGCTGACAGTGGAAGACATTCAGAAGGTCAATCCAGACGTTGATTCCAAGCGCCTCACCATTGGAGAAAAAATATCCTTTCCTCTCCCGGAAGGCAAAACCCCATAATAGATTTTAAATTTTTCTTCATGGGGAGATTCCCTCAATTCCTGTGACCAAGAGCTATGAAGCAACGCAATTATTACAAGGCCTTTCTCAGACCCTTTTTATTCCAACTTCCTGCAGAAACAGCGCATAACATTGCCTTGTGGGGGCTCTCGGCCATGGCGCATCTCCCGAATCAATCCATTTTCTTCAGGGACTTATTCAAAATTCCTGAAATTCCAACCGAATGTTTTGGCCTCCATTTTCCCAATCCTGTCGGGCTGGCAGCGGGCATGGATAAATGGGCCTCCGCTCTGCCGGTTTGGGAATCTCTGGGTTTTGGATTTTCGGAAATTGGTGGGGTGACCCAACACGAACAACCCGGCAATTCCGGCCCACGCATGTTTCGTGTCAGATCCCACCAGGCCATCATCAACCGCATGGGATTCAATAACCCAGGGGCGGATTTATTCGCGGAGCAATTGGAGGAATGGGTCGAACGTTCACTCTGGCCATCCCATCCGGTCGGCATCAACCTCGGAAAATCCCGGGTCACAGACCTCGAAAAAGCACCCTCAGACTACCTTTACAGCTTCCAGAAATTGCGGAAATACGGAGATTTTTTTGTGGTGAATGTCAGCTCCCCGAACACGGCTGGATTGCGATCCCTGCAGGAGAAATCTGCCCTTTCCCGGATACTGGAGGCGATTATGCTGGCCAATACCGGTTCGCTGCGTCGCCCTGTTCTGGTGAAAGTGTCCCCTGACCTGGATGAAAGTGAGCTGGCGGATATACTGCAGGTGAGCTTTGAATTTGGCATCTCCGGAATCGTGGCCACCAACACCACATCCAGTCGCCCCACATTGCATAAACGCCCACCTGCCGCCACTTACTCGGAAAATGGGGGCCTCTCGGGAGCTCCTCTCGAACTCAGAAGCAATCAGGTTATCCGATTTTTATACAAGGAATCGAATGGCAAAATGCCTATCATTGGAGTGGGAGGAATCCGTGACCTCAAGTCAGCCATGGAAAAATTCCGCAATGGTGCCAGTCTGATTCAAATATATACCGGCCTCGTATATGAAGGTCCAATGCTCATCATTAAAATACTCAATGGCATGGTTGAATATATGAAACGTGAAGGAATCTCTGACCTGCGCGAACTTCATCCAAAAATCTGACCCCGAGCTGGGGTATGTGGTAGTATGTAATGAAACTGAAACAGTCCTGTTGGTGCCTTAGACCATTTTCAGCAGTGTCCTTGACATTGAATCTGCTTGGATGCATCGCCTTTATTCTGCTGCAACA
Source organism: Verrucomicrobiota bacterium (assembly GCA_021209225.1). GTDB lineage: Bacteria > Verrucomicrobiota > Verrucomicrobiia > Limisphaerales > JAJOIW01 > JAJOIW01. Next base: position 19,654 of record JAJOIW010000136.1, on the reverse strand, counting down.
GGATAAGGATGCCTCTGAGGGCCCCAAATTGCCTGAAGTTACATTGGAAATAGATAATAACTTACAGCCTTATATAGATAAACCGCATGAGAATGTAGCAACGGACCATCCGGTTCTTCCAATTTGGGAAGAAATTGAATCCATTGAAATCTCAGAACTAAGGACCATCCTGGAGGGACTGTCCATGCCGAATTGGGCGATTGAGAATCTCCTTGTTGCTAAAATCAACCACAAATTTAAAAAGGAGATAGCGCAGTTCAGTAATTCATTCCAGTCAACAGGTATGCTTAGTCATCAAATGAATGACCAAAGAATCCGGTTTTTATCAGGTTGTCATGACCTCGAATTGGAACGAAGAACAAAGGTGTCAGAAATTCTTGGTATCGCTCCGGAATATGTTCCGGGACCGGATGGTTCCTCCTTTGAACTGGAGAGAGTTGCATGGAGTGCAATGCTGGTAGGAGATATTCAACCGGAGTTGATAGCAAATTATATAAATTTGAAGAGTAACCTAGATACAGACTTGGGTTATATCAGAAAAATTCATCTTGATCTTGAAACTCCTCAATTCCAAAAACAGAAAGATGTTCTTGAAGATCGTTTCAGACAGAGTGCACTGAAACTTTTAGGAAAAGTTACATATGAAGATTTCAATGCCGCTGCGACCTATTACGACCTTTTTGATGCAATCAGCCCGGAGACACGTTTTGGGTGCAAGGTGAGTGATCGCGAATTGTATCGACTCATGGTCGCATATTCTAAAAAGTCGAGTAAAGAAGAGCTGAACTCTGATATCAAAGCTATCCTGGGCAAGGATAGGTATTTTTTATATATGTTACGGGAGGACCCGGTTTTCGGCCGGTTCTCCAGCCAATCACCACAATTATTACCCACTCCCGAGCAATTCGCCATATTAAATGATCTTAAGAATTTTTATATAACCGAGAAGGGTCGAGGTGAAGTGGATTCTGATGTTCTGACTCATTCTGTAAATGAGGCGGTATTTGAAGCGCTGGGAGAAAACTTGTATCATTATTTCATCAATTCAAAGAATTCCTGGTTGAAATAAAATGAATATCCATAAGATTATATTTGTTGGTTCGCTGTTCTTGAATGGACTGCTGATCAGCAAGTTTATTTTCATGGTTAAAGATGAATTGAGAGTGGATAGGGCTTTAACTTCCGACAACTTTGAGATACCTAGGCTTCATCTGGATGAGAATAGAAATGAAGATCATCCTGGAGAGATTGATGTTCTAGAGCATCTCGATGAGATGAGTGCTGCAGAACATGAGTGGCCTCAAGGAAATACATTGGAAGAGATCCGGGAAGTGGCAAAAAAGATGGCAGATCTTGGCGCTGAGACTCAAATCATATCCAGAGCAGTTGGGCCAAAACTTGATCTATATTACATGGAAAGCTTTTATGATGTGTTTAAATACAGAGGTCCACCATGGAGAAAAGCATCATTTGGCCCGAGAGATCAGCTGTTGTTACAGAAAATTTTAGAGGATTTGTTGGAGAGCAGAAATGAAGATATAGAAAACGGGTTATTGCAGGATCAGTTTTTTGGAACTCCCAGCTTGTGGACGGATAATGAAATTTATGGCAATCTTGAATTGTCATCCATGGGATTGGATGAGAGCGCGGCGGAGGAGATTGCTCTATTGATGGATGACAGCGGTTTGGAGTCGAGTCAAAAGTATAATATGATAACTGAAAAGTTCGGCGAAGACGTTGCTTTATCTGTGGAGGTTACTCAGGATAAAAGATATCAGATTCTACAAAAACTAGTATCTCTTCACAAACTTGGTGATAAGGTCGCTGACGGAATATTTTTTCTGTTTAAGCAAAATCTTCATATTGAAAACGCTGATTCAATAATTAACAGCGAATTATCATCGCTCTTGAACGAGCAAGTTTTCAGTGATTATAGAAATTTGCAATAGCCGGATCCATGTTATATAAAATGAAGTGACAGGCAGAAGCATCTGTTTGTTCAACTGATAGAACCTGCATACGGTTGTATCAGTTAAACCGGAAGGAATCGCGGATGAAGTTGCGATAATTACAAAGCGTTGAGATTCCATGAGAGGTGTCCAGATATGCTTACTCAGTTCAAAGATAATGGACCGCATTCAAGGAAAGCCATACTTCAATGATTTTATGACTGAAATCAATATGAAACTGATGCCCTATTGAATTGGCCACCGAATAAAGATCGATTATTAAAACGCGCACTGAAGCGAGGTATATTCTGAATGATACATACATAAGTATTGAGTTTGCATCCTATGTTCATTTGAACTGCAGGCATGAGTCATTTGGAACTATACTCGACACAATAAAGCGTTCGGATAATCAAAAAGTATATATAATGACAAAAGGGTTGTCATTGAAGTTATGAGAATTGAACTGTGGCACAAAGATTGAAAAGTCTTCTGCATTTCACAGGAAAACCAGCAAGCAGCCGGTGGAAAAGCAAAGCGATACCACCGGTTTCCAACAGACAAAAAACTCAAGCCCCCTGAAGAGGTGGCAGGTCAATTCCAATGCAATATCATGGCACTCTCTGGCTTGAGAAAAAGTGGCAAACTCAAGTTTTTTTTTAATTTTCAAATTTGAATTCTCATGCCAATGCACAATAAGAACCTTCTGGCACCCCTGGCGGGGTACTGGTGGAGTAGGTATTTATTTTTCCGGTGGTGTCGCTTCACTCAACCACCGGCTATATGAATGATCACTACTCCCTCTGCTTAGTCAGCCCTGACACACTATTCAGAACTCCTGATTCCTGATGATGGGGAGTATAAATTAGTGCGATGACCCACAGAATGGATTTCGAATGGCATAGATCACCCACAACAGCAGAACCAAAATTGTAGGTAATCATTGGATTGAGCATGGCTGGTGCGGATTGGTGTGTGGGGCATTCAGTGCATGGTGAGTAGTCGCAGCCAGAATGTTGAGTGGTGATTCAAGAAAATGAGCAGGCAGGCGCTGACCAGGCAGGCTGAAATCACATACAATAAAATCTCAGCGGCCAATAACTGAAACTGCCGGCTGGGACTGCATCCAAGAACAAAGAAGGTTTTCATTTCTTTTTGCCGCAAGCGCAGGGAGAGGGAAATTACCAGTCCGACCAGGAGGAGTGTTGTGATTCCGACAACCCAGATTTGAGCATTGAAAAAGGATTTAACCCGGAAGACCACACCGAGGAGTTCATGGACAACCCGGTCTGGACGGACCAGTTGAACCATGGATGTATCGGATATATAGCGGCCAGCCAGTATGGATGCTGATTTTTCATTCTCCGGAACAACCAGCACCTGGGTTAATGGAAATTCCGCCTCGTTCCCATGGAAATGTATATTTCGGATATTTTCTGAAGTTATGCGGGTGTATGGCAGGAGAGCGGCATTTGTCTGTATATTTTTTCCTTCCTGAGAAAGGATGAGAGATTGGGAAAGGGACTCGTCCACCGCCTGATGTCCGTGACCGATGCCATCCATTAACCAGGCAGATTTGATATCGACGAAAATGACCTCATCATCCGGGGAATCTGAGAACTGAAGAATTCCGGTGATATTTAATTCGAGAGGATAGGATCCGGCGATATTGAAGACATTGTCGGAGTCAGTGACCAAGGTGTCCCCAATGTTCAATCCCAAAGCATCGGCTGCGCGGCTTCCCAGAACTGCCTCGGCCAGTATTGAGAATTTTCTTCCCTGCTCACAAATCAGATTTCTGTATGTGAAGTATTCCAAAGTCACGCCCACAACCGGGAGGCCGCGAGCTGTATGCCGGGCATGAACGGGATAGGATTGTGCCAATCCTATGGATTTAAGATTCTCCAATTCACCGTATTGAATGGCCGTGGGTGGTTTGCCTTTGAAATATAATCCATGCAATACCAGATCCAACTGGCTTCCCCGGGCGCCGAGAATGAATGGAGTCTGCTGGCTTCTTTCGACCAGCTGGAGTTCAAATGTCCTCACCATCAAATGCACACCAGCGGGAAATGCGATAAGAACTATCAAACTTGAAATGACCAATATGGATTTCCAGATATGACGCCTGATGTAGGCACCAGCTAAATAGAGAACAGGTGGGCAATTCATGGACGGGTCTCCATCAAGTCTTTAAAATCCAGAACACGATCCCAACCAGCCAATAGATCGTGGTCATGTGTCACCATAACCAGAGTCGCTCCATGATCTGATGCTTCACGACGCAGCAAATCGACGATGCGCATTTTATTGACCGGGTCCAGATTTCCGGTTGGTTCGTCAGCCAGGATAAGTCCGGGTTCGTGGACCAGGGCTCTGCCGATGGCCACTCTCTGTCTTTCCCCCTGAGAAAGCTGGTCGATCGAGCGTTTGAGCTTATCCTGCAAACCAAGTCGACGTGACAACTCCAGCATTCTTTGATTTGTCCGGTCGGACATGGATAAATGAGCATTCAACCGATAAGGCAACAGAATATTATCGGTGACATTCAAATAGTCGATCAGCTCAAAATCCTGAAATACAAATCCGACACGAAGAATGCGGAATGCTCTCCGTTCCCGGTCGGAAAGAGATGAGACGAGTATACTATCCACTGAGATTGAGCCCGCATCAGGAACCAGAATTCCGGCTATCAGGTGGAGCAATGTGCTTTTGCCTGATCCACTCGGTCCGATGACAGCAATTTGTGAACCACTGGAAATATTCAATTCCGGGATATTCAGTGCAAACCCCAGTTCATACCGACTATAAGAGAATCTGATCTTTTCGATGTGTATATTCACATGAATTGGATGGATGTTCGGGAGCTGGGCATAATCAAAATTCAGTTGATACCCAGATCGTGAAGTGTGGTTTCCACCAGCCTTTCAATATATGAACTGGCTCGCCCGGGATAACCGGATATTTGTATGGGTATTTGACGGATTGCGGGAACCAGCTTGCGTGCTTTCTCATCCAGTTGATCGATCACATTCATGGCCAGGGTGGCAGTGTAGACATCTGAATTTCTGTAATCAGCCGCATGAATCAGCGCATCCAGGCAAGGATCAAGATCCTCCGGGGCACCATGGTGAGCCAAAGCTTCGGCGGCAGTCACCCTGACACTCAGAGAAGGATCGGACAAGCAACCGATCAGGTGAGACCGGCCTGATGTGACAGCTGCAGCTCCGCGCATACCCAGGCCCATGGCTGCCCAGTAGCGCACGGCTGAATCCGCATCCTCCAACCCGGAGATCAACTGTTCCGTGACCGATGGGGAGTGATCTGAATTGGAGGCCAGGTCCGCCATGCGCACGATTCTTTCGAGAGGGTAATGTTCGGGATGGCGCCCCAACAACCAGGGAGCATGTGAAAAGTTCTGACTCCTTTGATGAATTTCTGCCTCCGGGAGGAACCCAACATCATGAATGCGATGGATCTGCAGCATCTGTTCGCTGCGGAAGCGGTTCAGGACCTCGGCATGTTCCGGGCTGGCCGCAAGATTGTTGACTTCGTCCGGATCAAGCCAGAGATCATAGAGTTCCTCCGATGGTTTGCTTTGCCAGAAGCGGCTCTGGACTGGTGACAATGCCCCCATATCATAAAGTTGCTTCCAGACCCTGGTGGTTGGGGTTTCAAACATGTAGCTGATATGCTGTCCGTATATTTTGTGAGGCATATAGTTACGTATGTATACATATCTATGATCTCTGACGGATCGGACCAGGTCGTAGCGTTCATCCATCCTTCCGCGAAATCCATGAACATAATGACGGGGTGACCCGGCATATGGTCCCAGGAAGGCATGCCCTTGATACCAGTATGGTGGCTTGACGCCTGCCAGACTCAGCAAGGTCGGGGCCATGTCAACAAATGAAACCAGCCTCGTTGATCGGGCGCCGGGACGGTATTCCTCACCTGCCAGATTCTTGAACTTTTCCGGGATGGAGACAATCAATGGAACGTGGAGCCCGGAATTATATGGCCACCGCTTATTCCGCGGCATGCCTGATCCATGATCGCCAAAATAGAAAATGATTGTCTCATCAGTGAGTCCAGCCTGATCCAATTCATCCAGTGCCCGCCCCACCAGGACATCCATTTCCGTGACTTTGTCATAATATTGCGCCCAGTCCTGCCGCACTTCATGGGTGTCTGGATGATATGCCGGGACTCTGACTTTCCCAGGATCGTGAACAGCAGCATGCGGCCGCTTTCTGATCTGGCTCTCATGGCTGATTGTATAATTGAAAACAGCAAAAAAGGTTGCCCATCCGCACGATTTTTCCAATGTGCTTTATTGGATGATTCATTCCATACATCGCCAGGCTTCGCCAGATTGTAGTCTTCTTTGCTGTTATTGGTGCAATAGTACCCTGCCTGGCGGAGATACTGGGGGTACATTTTCATGAATGGCGCCAAACGGGTTTCACTCCGCATGTGTTCGGCACCAGTGGAGGGTGGGAACACGCCTGAAATCAAGGCAGTCCGAGCCGGGGCGCAGACAGGGGCGTTCGACCAGCAATTCAAGTAGGACATCCCGTTTGAGGCAAGCCGATCGATGTTTGGGGTATCAGCAAAAGTGTCGTCAAAAGCTCCGATGTGAGGCCCATTGTCTTCACTCGTCAACCAAAGAATATTGGGTTGATTGCCCCGACAGTTCATGGCCATCAACATCAGAATGACCAGACCGATGCTGCACCAGATTTTCCATAAGTGCCAATGTCCACAGGACCTTCCTAAATTGTTGCTTAAGGAATGCATGGACAAATAATGCCCGATTGATTCATTTCAGGCCAGACAATCCAGCGCGAAGAAACCGGGGCCCATCGGATCAAAAAATGGACACCAAGTGAGAAGCCGTGGATCTGAGAGGGTAAACCAGGGAAAACAGGGAGCACCCATAAAAACCAGTATCCTCCGCATTAAGGGAGTTGACCAGATACGGTGACATACAGGCTGGAATTCCTGATTTTCCTCAAACTTGTCGATTGCCTGCTTACTTTTCGCAGACCGGACCAATTGAGGGTGGATATGGAACCCACGCTGGGCGAAGCCACAGAAGACACGCGATTCCCCGTCCGACCCGTCGGGGCGGGGAGGTTATCTCCGTCATACATTCCTCAAATGACGCTGGTATACCTTGAATCCAAATCTGTGCTGCAGGACAAGTTTCGGTTTGGTCACGGGATTGGATGAGCCGCTGTGTGGGAATGCGGGAGGCAGTGACAAATGGTCCGGCTTATTCTCTTCGCCTTCATTGGGCTGAGGTTGGGAATCTCAGGTCGAGAGAAAGGAAAGGGAAAATCAGCTTAAATTCGCAGGGGAATTGTTGGATTTCGGGACAGCCATGAAGGAACGGCTGATTGAGAACGATAGGACATCGGTGTGATTTGCAGGCATCTCGATAACCAATTCGACTGCAAATGCAATTTATCCGGAAAGCTTTGCCGAGGGTGTCGGTAAATAATGGAGACTGAAAGATGTTGATAAATGTAATTCTGGGAGCAAATAGGTTTTGGATGCCTGCGGTGTTATTATTCATGATGCTGCAGCAGGGCATCGCCCAATTACCTGGTCAATCCGTGGAGTATGTGGGTGGGTCGGGTTATGTCGAACTACTGAAAAACCCTCAAATCATCAACGCTTGGTCAAACCAATCGTCGGGGGAAAAGAATATTTTCCTGCCCAAAGCCCAAAATTCCTCGGGAGATCAGAGTTTTTCCATCGAACTCATTTTCAATGAAGACGACGGGAACCGGATTTCAGAAGCCCGGAAACAGGTTTTCCGGGACTCGGCCAAGAGGTGGGAGAAGATTATTGTGGGCGATCTTCCAGACATGTTGATTGAAGGGCAGGTCATCGATGATGTGGTGATTGAAGTTCAGATCAAGCCACTCTTGAGATCCGATGGGACACCGGATGGGGTCGGACGACTGCTGGGCACTGCAGGTCCAAGGTATATTCGTGGAGGCGGGCCAGGGCAATTAACCGCGGCCACCGGAATCATGATTTTTGACCTGCCAGATATCCGCCAACTTGAATCAAATGGGCGATTCCCCATGGTCATCCTGCATGAAATGGCTCATGTGCTCGGATTTGGCACATTGTGGGAACTGAATGAAATCTATTCTGAATCCTTGGATCCAACCCGACCTGGATATTATGCAGCCCCTGAAGGCTATTCGGCGTACGTCGCGGAATCGACCGAAAACATCCCGGCTGAACTTCCTGGAATCCCATTGGCATTCGGGATCGGAGCAGGCAGCGATCACTCACATTGGGCCGAGGATACCCTGCTTCCCAATCCACAATCCGAGTTGATGACACCATTCATACATCACCTGTCCAATTACATAAGCTCAACCACGAAAGCTCAATTCAAAGATTTGGGTTATAAAGTTTCCGATGCGGACTTTGGGTTAGGAGATATTATTCCCTGGGATATTCCCGCCAATGGGACATTCGCCATGGGAGGCATTACAGTCATCTCTGGATCCTCCAATCCTCTACCCACCAGCAATCAATGGACCATCGAATATTCATTGATTGGACATGCATCCACCTATGATGCCATTCAATGGAAAGATGACCTCGGGAATATATGGATTGATTCGTCTTTGAATGGTTCCTTCGCCTTTCCTCCCCTGAGGGATGGGCCACGAAGAATTGAAGCACAACTGCTGCGGAATAATACTCCTCTGGCCAACGCCTCAAGTTCAGATTGGATCGGAATACTGGTGCAATCACCTCTGCCAGCTCCCTGGAAGGATACCTGGATCGGCACTGGAAAACCAGGCAGCCCACCCTACAGAATCCGCAATTCCATCATTCTGCCATCAGGGAAATCCTCCATCAATGCATCCGTCGACAACCTTCCGTATGTATATACAAAATTGGAAGGCCCATTTCAATTGATCACATCATTGCCAGTCAACACGAATACTGAACATGACTTTTCCGGATTGGAGTTCCGTTCATCGCTCGAGCCGGAGTCAGAAGCCTTCTCGATTGGATATTCATCCGGCAAGTGGGTATTCACGCACCGCAACAGCATTGGAATCCCAAGAACATGGCAACCACTGGATATGGCATCCGTCACACCCATGCAAAAATTCAGAGTCCTGAGCTCAGATGACGAATTATCCGTGGACTACATGAACAACTCATCCGAATGGGTGAATGTCATCAGAAGAAAGGCCATTTTGGGAGACGTGATTTATGCGGGATTGACCATGACCACATCATCAGAGAATTCCCTGTCACCTCAATTTGAAGCACCGGTTATCACTCTATTACCCTATAAAGTTCCTGCAACCACCACCCACTTCAGGTCCTCACCAGTGACTATTGATGGTCTGGCTGATGATTGGCTGGAAATTTCACCTGGCATTAAGGATCGCGCCGATATAATCGGGAAATTGAATCCGGTGGACATACTGTCCATACATATCTCCCACGATAGTACCAACTTTTATTTGGCTTCGACGACGGTCTCCAGACACCCATTTGATGCCGGATTCCAGTTCTATATCGACACCGACCAGAATCCTGATACCGGGTATTCGATCAATGGCATCGGGGCGGATAGACTCATTCAAAGCAATCAGGTTTTTAAATATTCCGGTAGTGGAACAGACTTCAAATGGGAATCCCCCATTCAGATAAATGCAAAAAGTCTTATGAATTTTTGTGAATGGGAAATCCCCCATCGCCTATTGGATTATTCCCAGACAATGAATATTCTGGCATTGGCTGACAACACATTCTATGGGGGTAATATGATGGATTTTGCCCCTGATGTGATGGAGAATATGATCGGAAATCCGCAGAACGCATTAGTATACAATATGCCCGAAATCGAAAACCGGTCCAATTTATCCCCGGAAATTCCGTTAATCTCCACGTTCAACAACCAGATTGCAATTGACGGATTCACTGATGATTGGGAAATATCTCATCATACAAACATTCCGATTTCAGAAAACACAATTGAAAGTATATCCACTGCGAAAATGTGCCACAACCGGAGCTGGATTTATTACTCATTCATTTTAAAGACACTGACAGAAGCACAGAACACCAATTTAACGATATATCTGGCACAGGAGAGTGGTGTGGAAAATGAAACTCCGGGCGGAACCCCGAACTTTATGGTTGCGCATGGAGTATTATACCAATCCGTTCCGGATTCGAATCATGAAGGCAACTGGACATGGGCTGCGATATCCATTATCCCCTATTCGATGAACAGCCGAACGCTGGAGCTTGCCATTCCCATCCATCTGGTAAATCCCGGGAGCAGGTTTCAATTTTTTATGGATGATCCGATCGAATCGAATCTGCTGACAGAAACCGGGATTTCATTCAATGGTGAGACTCCCGTGTATCTGACAGAAATCCCAAACAGCCAGAATGTCATTTCAGATATCCGTATGGATGGTTCCGAGGCAGATTGGAACCAGATAAACCACTTGAAAGTTTTCGACAGGCAGGAACTGGCAACCGATGCGGGAATCACTGATCTGAAATCCGCATTGGCAACACATAAGGATGAGAATGTATATATTGCGCTGTGGGGATATTCAGCGATAAGCCTGACCCATGAGCAATCCATATTTTTAGACACGGACAGATCTGAAAACACTGGCTATTCTGTATCCGGGATCGGAGCGGACCTGCTCGTGCAAAGTGGACAAATATACAAACACCACAGCAGCGACATGAGCGCGTTTGAATGGCTGGCTCTCGAATCCATCGCGCACGCATCCGGGGAGAATTTCGTTGAATTTCTTATTCCTGGAAAACATTTTCCAGGTATTGATTCATTCAATTGGTGTGTGATCTCTGAAAAATCATCCACGCAGGATTTCCTGCCCGACGCCGGGGATCATGCCAACACCTATCTCAATTATGATCTGGGGACGATGGAGACCACGGTGTGCGAATCAAACCCATGCATCCGTATCAGAAGCAGGCTGGCGCCATCAGTGTCTCTGGTAATACCCAGGCCGCACTTCTCGTTGCTGAATATCCACAAGTCTAGTGATCTGGCGGACTGGCGACCTGAGGCCTCATGGCCGAACCTGCTCCGCACAACAAGCATCCAGTATCCGGAGGATGCCTCATCACAAATTCACTGCAGATTCTTCAAACTGAAAATGTGACTGAAATTTATTCCGTGGACTGGAAGTCATTCCACGGCGGCGGATCCCTGAAGTCTGCGCCAGGCGGCGATGGCTTTGGGATCCCCGGATTCCACACCACGTGCCAGATTCTTTTCGAGTGATCCACGGGAGTTGCGGATAGCCATTTGCTGATCGAAGTTCAGATTCCGGTTTTCCTGCAGTTGAAGAACCATACCAGCAGCTTCCTCCAGATTGCCTTTGTCGTAGGCAGCAATGAGCCGATCCGTGTGCTGGCGGATTTCCGGAGATGCCTGGTCAAAAACCCGTTTCAACTGCGCCGATGCCTGGGGAATAGTCTCAGGCACCACAGCCAATGGGTCCTGCTTTTCACCACATCCGGACGCGGCCATAACTGAAATTAAAAAAATCAGATAAAACAGTGATTTCATGAAAATATATTTTGTATTTGAGTGATTATATACCGTCGCCACGTCGGGATTTTGGTTCACACCAGAGTCTGCCTGGCCTGAGTCCACCGAAATCACGGCTGAATCCGGACAATTTAAAATAGGCTGTTGTTTTGAGGAATTCGACATGCCCGGCGAGAGAGGCGGCATTTCCGCCCTGGTTATGCCGCCGGGTGAGACCTTCGTGTGGGTAGCTGGCGGCGTTATCCCAGAAGCTGGGAGTCGTTTCATCCGTTTCCCAGAACATGATATCATTACCTTTGAACAGGGTGGATTTATATGTCAGACCTTTGATACCATTGATGCCGGTGGAAAATCGTGAGAATGCCCCATTCATCACATAGCTGGTGACCTGCTGATTTCTGAGTTTAAACTGCGAGGTGTTGGTGTGGTCCATGGGGCAGCGGAAGATGGCGCGGTTTCTCAACATAGGCCAGAGTTGGCCCAGCTCCACTTTAAAACGCGGGTCCCTGGGGAATACAGTGGCTGTGTAGGCCCATCCGGGAATATTGAGTTCGCCCGATCCCCAGGTCGGGTGGGGCACATTGTCATTGGAGTCGTTCATATACAAGTGCACCGAGAGCATGATTTGCTTGAGATTTCCCATGCATTTTGTTCTCTGGGCTCTTTCTTTGGCCTTGGAAATAGCTGGGAGCAACATGCTTGCAAGAATGGCGATGATGGCGATAACGACCAGCAATTCAATGAGAGTGAATGCCAAACGCGCCACCCTGCTGCACCCAAAGGCTTTATGACTGATTTTCATGAGTGGAATGGATTGGACTGAAAATAGGCTTTCAGGCTCCACAAAGCAAGTCATAGTCACATGGCGATTGGGCGGCGGAAGGGGAACATCTCAGAAGCTGTTATTGAGTCGCTCACCGAGCCGGAGCCGCAGGGACCGCACGGTCTCCATCAGAGCACGTTCCTCATCCGCTTCAAACCGGCCATTTTTGTTGAGATCGAATTGAAGGAGACGGTTTTCAAAGAAATTGCGGCGGGAATTTTCAGATGAATTGGATTTATCCTGCGCGCTGGCGAGGACTTGTTTGGCAATGGCCAGTGTCTGATGTTCGCCCAGAGCGGCGCGAATGTCCTGAATTTGATCATTCTTCACCGGGCTGACGCGCAAGGTGATGCTTCCCATTTCATCATAGGAAAATGGTCCCCACCGGACCCGCTGCGGTGGATTGTGTGGATTGGCTGGGTTGGAATCCGAGTTGTCCCATACGACATGGGCAGCTATCTGAGTCCCAGCTGGCAAGGTGAGAGGATTTTTAAATGCGTAGGCCTCCTGCCAATTGAAGTCCCAATCATCAATGCGCAGGAGTTCAAGCTCCTTCCCATCGGGAAGTTTGGCTGTCATGAGCATCGATTTCCCCAGGTAATGTGCGTGAGCGCTGACAGCAAAGGCCTCAACATCCACTGGAAGAGTGAATGAATCTTCAACCACATAATGAGGATCCCCGGGCGGGATATCGACTCCAGCAAGGGCTCCAAAGCGAGGAGGGAGCTGGATACCGGTGAAATCCCGTGTCGGGGGTGAGTCCGTGAGATAAAGTCCGAGAGATGTGGCTTCCTTTTCCACTTTCCCACTGGGATGGAAGTGTGTCTGGAGGACAATATCTGAACCTGGTGGCAGTTCAAATGCCATGCCATCGGGAAGAGGCTGAGGCATACCCCCCACTGCCCAGCCACCGATACCAGTCAGCATTGAGGTGAAGCCCATACCGCGGAATCCGGGCAATGGATCCTCCTCGTCTTTTTTGCGTGCGGCACCGCTGCTGTCCACAAAGTAAAGCACATGATGCACGACAGACCTGGCCGATGGACGTATCTCAATGGCTTTCAGGAAAAGGGTTTTATCATTGTTCAATGGCAGAACAAAATTGCGGTAAATATCCCGGCCCTCGGCATAAACCTCATAGGCTTCAGGCATTGTCACCACCAGATCCGGCGTGCCATGTGCCCAATCCTCATTAAAACGGGGTTTGATGGGAGCCAATTCCCTGTCGCCCTCAGGCATGCCTGATTGGTACCACTTTTGAATGATGGATTTTTGCTCCGGCGAGAGCCGGCGATCTCCGGAAAAGGCAAGGTGTTCACTTGTTGCGTGCCAGGGAGGCATGTACCCATCGTCGATGACATCCCGAATTTGTCGCCCCCGTTTTCTCGCCTCCTCGTAGGTCCACAAGGAAAAGGGGGCTGCCTGGCCAGCCGATGGCATGAGGTGCAATTATTCCATAAAACCTCGGCCACCTGCGGGTAAAAATCCACATGGGAATCCTCTGCCTGAACGGGTGCTGACTTCATGAATAAAAGCGCAGCAATATAAACACATTGAGCGTACTGATTTCGGATATATCTGAGTGCCATATTTACGAATTCTCCCGGAGTGGGACACGGCGTCATCCGGGTGGGTTACCATTTAAATCAGTTTTTTTCGCCACCCAAAAAAATGGGGATCGCATAAGCAGAGGAGTTGCGGGGGCCAGATGCGGAGGTTTGGGTGCAGCATAAATGGCCATAGTGAAAGGACCGATGCTTGCTTTCAGGGCAAATCAGGTGCGGAACCATACTTCCGGAGGCATTCAGAAAATGGAGGTTAAGCTGTGCTTTTGGCGGCTGACGAGCCAGCGATGTAGCCAGTGGTCCAGGCAGCCTGGAAGTTGAATCCACCGGTCACCCCATCAATATCCAGAACCTCGCCGGCAAAATGAAGATGGGGAACCAGACGGCTTTCCATACGCTTGAAGTCCACTTCATCGAGTTTGACTCCACCACAGGTGACGAATTCCTCTTTGTTCATGGATTTGCCATGGACTGGGAAAATGGAGGCGGTGAGTTCGTCAGCGAGACGGGTCAGCTGGAGCCGGTTGAGTCGGGCGTATTGGAGGTCGTGAGGTATGCCCGCTGAGGTGATGAGTCGCTCCCATATTCTGCGGGGCAGGTTGAATGGGCAGAGGGAAACAAGCATTTTCCGGCCCGCGGACTGGCGTTGATTTTCAAGCAGAGCCGCAGCCATGTCCCGGGTCATGGATCCGGTCCAATTGACACATAATTCGAATCGGTAGTGTTGGGCAGCGAGTTCTCTGGCTCCCCAAGCTGAGAGTTTGAGCACAGCTGGGCCACTGAGGCCCCAGTGGGTGATGAGCAATGCGCCGGTTTGCTTGAGGTTCAGAGCCGCCGAGGAAACGGTGACTTCCGGGACGGACAGGCCTGCCAATCCCTGGATGCGGGCGTCCTCAATATGAAATGTGAACAGGGAAGGTGCCAATCCGGTAATTGTGTGCCCGAGGGATTGAGCCATCTTCAATCCTCCTGAGGCCACTCCCCCACCGGTGGCAATGACCAGTTTATCCGCTCTCAGTACCGGATTTGTCGTGGAGTCGATGGAGATTGAAAAAGACGGCCCCTCATTCCGTGATATCTCCCGCACAGCAGATTTTGTGTGCACCTGGATTCCCAGATCCCGGGCCGATTCAATCAGGCAATCCAGAATGGTTTCTGAGGAATCGCTGATGGGGAATATCCGTCCATCGGCTTCTGTTTTAAGCGCCACGCCCCGACTTTCAAACCATTCCACAGTATGCCGTGGCTGCCAGATATGAAAGGGGCCTAATAACTCCCTCGATCCCCTGGGATAAAATCTGACTAATTCTTTCGGATCAAAGCAGGCATGGGTCACATTGCAACGCCCACCACCGGAGATTTTCACTTTCGACAGGATATGGGCGGACTTTTCAAAAATGTGGATCTCCGCGCCCGGGTCAACCGCTGCCGCTGACAGCGCGGAAAAAAAATCCGGCCGCTCCGCCTCCGACAATCACGATAACCGGTCTACCATCCATCTTCAATGATCCTTGCCTTTAACGGACGGGCATTGCCAATGCAAAATGTTCATGAATCCGCAGATTGATTAAATCTGCGTCTTTTTGTCTGAATGATTGCCGCATCGGGTACAGGTGTTATAGTGGGGGCGAAAACTCCGATTAGTCATAAACAAATGAAGAATCAGCTAAATCACTGGAAGTCATGGGTCCTGGTAATGTTGACCATGTCATCAATTGGGCAAGCGGACTCTTCTGAACTATCGTCTCCCTCATTCAATCGGGACATCCGCCCGATATTGGCCTCGAATTGTTACTCCTGTCACGGACCGGACAGCTCGTCCAGGAAAGCAGACCTCCGGCTCGATACTTTTGCTGAAGCCACCCGGGATCTGGGCGGCTATGCCGCAGTCATACCAGGAAATCCCCAGTCCAGTGAGATCATAAAACGCATCCAGAGCCAGGATCACGAGGAAATCATGCCTCCGCTGGAAACCGGGATGAAAGTCACTCCGGCACAATTGGCTCAACTGTCGCTGTGGATTCAAAATGGAGCAGAATACCAGACCCACTGGAGCTTCACCCCACTCCAGAAACCGGGCTTACCCACCATAAACATGGAATTGTGGCCCAAAAATGGAATCGACTATTTTATAGGTTCTGAATTGGAGCGGATTGGTTTGGTCCCGAACCCTGAGGCTGATCGCTATGCTCTGGCCCGCCGGCTCTTTCTGGACATCACCGGACTTCCCCCGACATTTGAAGAAGCCGAGGCATTTGCCAACGAAAACGACCCACTGGCCTATGAAAAACTGGTGGACCGGCTTGTGGATGACCCGGCTTACGGAGAAAACTGGGCGGCGATGTGGCTGGATCTGGCACGTTACGCGGATTCAGCCGGGTATGGCTCTGATCCCCTGAGAACCATCTGGAAATACCGGGACTGGGTGATCAACGCCTTCAACCGCAACCTCCCATATGACCAGTTCACCCTCGATCAGATTGCCGGAGATCTGGTCCCCAATCCCACCACCGACCAACTGATTGCCACCGCCTTTCACAGAAATACCAAAACAAATACCGAGGGAGGAACGGACGATGAGGAATTCCGTGTCGAAGCCGTGCGGGACCGGGTGGATACCACAGTTCAGGTCTGGATGGGACTCACTATGGGATGCGCGAAATGCCACACCCATAAGTATGACCCGATTTCAATTCAGGAATACTATCAGTTCTACGACTTCTTCAACCATACCCAGGACGAGGATAAGCCGGATGAAAGCCCACTGCTCGCCACTCCGACAGACGAGCAGAAAGCACAAATCCAGGATCTGGATCCACTCATTGAGTCTTTGAGGCGGAAAACCTCCTCCATAGGCGATGAGCTCAAGCCCGATTTTGCCGCATGGATCGATTCCGTGCGGGCGCCGGAAAAAAATACTTCCCTCGACCTGTCCCCATGGTCTGCGGCAGGTCCATTCTTCGCTGAAAATTTTGACAAAGCCCACGACCAGGAGTTTGTCAAAGCCGGTTCGATTGATCTGGCATCGCCCATTCAGCAGGCGGACAGATCACTCACCTGGAAACGAATGGATGATTGGATTGATGGCCAGATCCACACCTTCGAAGGGGATAATTCGGCAACATACCTCTACCGCAGCATAAATTCCCCAACTGAGATCTACCAATTCGTCTCCCTGGGAAGCGACGACAGCATCCAGGTCTGGATCAATGGCCGAAGGATTCACAACAATAAAACCTCCAGAGGTGTCGCTCCGGATCAGGACTTCGTGGGCTTACCTCTGAAGAAAGGCATCAATCATCTCCTTCTGAAAATATCCAATGGGAATGGCGGCTACGGATTTTACTTTCAGCTGAAAGAGAAGAACGCGCCCAATGACCTGGTGGAGCTCATAGAAAAAAGCCCGGAGGAATTAAGCGCCGAGGACCAGAAGAAGATTGAAAGATTCTACCTGGAGAACACTCCGGTGCTCCAGGCTGAGCGCGATGAACTGGCACGGCTCAATGGCCGGAAAAGAGCCATCCAGAACAGTATTGTGAAAACTCCGGTCATGCGCGAGCTGGATCCTGAAAAGTTCAGATCGAGCCATGTGCTGATCAAAGGCAATTTTCTCAGCCCAGGTGAGGAAGTGCAGGCGGATGTCCCTTCGGCGTTTCATCCCCTGCCCGCGGATGCCCCACGCAACAGGCTGGGTGTGGCTTATTGGTTGACAGACAGCAGGAATCCACTCACAGCCCGGGTTGCCGTCAACCGGTTCTGGGCCAGAATATTCGGCCGGGGTTTGGTGGAGACCGAGGAGGATTTCGGATCCCAGGGAAAAATGCCCAGTCATCCTGCTTTGCTGGACTGGTTGGCATATCAGTTCCAGAACGATTTGAAGTGGGATATGAAGCGGCTGGTCAAACTGATAGTGACATCATCCACCTACCGCCAGAGCTCGGTGAGTTCCGGTGAGAAACTGCTGCAGGATCCCAAGAATGAATGGTATTCACGGATGTCCCGAATCCGCCTGGGTGCGGAAGCGGTCCGCGATCAGGCTTTGATGGTTTCCGGCCTCTTGACACCCAAGCAAATGGGACCATCCGTCTTCCCTCCTCAGCCGGATGGACTTTGGCAGGCTGCCTTCAACGGCCAAAGAAATTGGGCAACCAGCCAGGGCGACGACCGCTACCGTCGGGGAATTTACACTTTCCTGAGACGGACTGCCCCCTACCCATCCATGGCAACATTCGATGCTCCCAGCCGTGAAATCTGCACCATCAGGCGCATTCCAACCAACACCCCGCTTCAGGCATTTGTCACCATGAACGACCCCGCCTTCGTTGAAATGTCCCAGGCCTTCGCCGCACGCATCCTCAAAGAGGGAGGAGCAGGCATTGAGGATCGCCTGCGATTCGCTCTGCAATCAGCACTCGCACGACCAGCTGACAAGCGCCAGATGGATATCCTCAGAGAGTTGCTCGATTCCGAGCTCAAACATTATTCGGACGAGCCTGAGGAGGCTGGCAATATTCTGGGTGGGTTCAAAGAATGGATACCTGCCGACGTGTCGACTGCGGAAGCTGCCGCCTGGATGATCATCGCCAACGTGATTCTCAACTTGGATGGATTTTTAATGAAAGGATAATATCGTGAAATTTTCTGATACCAGACTTCTGTTTCAGACTCGTCGACAGTTTTTCCGCAACTGTCAACTGGGTCTTGGCGGAATGGCCCTGTCTCATCTGATGGGCCCCAAATCGTATGCCGGTTTATCTGCCGAGGATATGCATGAGGCCACTGCCATGGCGCCAAAGCCATCCATGTCCCTGCCAAAAGCAAAGCGGGTGATTTACCTGCACATGTCGGGAGCTCCACCGCAAATGGACATGTTTGATTACAAGCCCAAGCTCAACAAACTCCACATGACCCCATGCCCGGATGAATTTTTCAAAGGCAAGCGTCTGGCATTCATTAAGGGGCATCCCACGTTACTCGGATGCCAGCAGGAGTTTGTCAGGGCGGGCAGGAATGGCACGATGATCAGCGAATTGCTGCCGCATTTTGCCACTGCAGTCGATGACGTGACCATCGTCCGATCCATGTTCACCGAACAGTTCAACCATGCGCCGGCTGAGCTTTTACTCTTCACCGGGTCTGCCCAGTTTGGTCATGCCTCCATGGGCTCGTGGATTACCTACGGCCTGGGATCTGAAAATGAGAATCTGCCAGGATTTGTTGTCCTTGGATCCGGAGGAACGGACCCCAGCGGTGGAAAAAGTCTCTGGAGCAGCGGATATCTGCCCTCCGTCTATCAGGGGGTTCAGTGCCGCACAACCGGTGAACCCATTCTCTATGTGACCAACCCCAACGGCATGGATCGCTCCGTCCGCAGAAGATCCCTCAATGCCCTCAATAAACTGAATGCCCTCGAATACGAAGCCGTCCAGGACCCGGAAACTCTCACTCGCATCAGCCAGTATGAATTGGCTTACCGCATGCAAATCTCTGTGCCAGAGGTCATGGACATCTCCAAAGAGCCTCAATACATCCTGGACTCCTATGGGGCTCAGCCCGGCACATCCTCCTTTGCGAACAATTGCCTTTTAGCCAGAAAACTCGCGGAACAGGGCGTTCGATTTATCCAGTTATTTGACTGGGGCTGGGACATTCATGGAAACTCCAAAGACAATGCCTTGAATACGGCCCTCCCTGCCAAATGCAAAGATATCGACCAACC
>JAJOIW010000222.1 GCA_021209225.1 Verrucomicrobiota bacterium | reverse complement strand
AAAAAATTTCCTAGAGCATTTGGTTCCTTCTTTTTAAATCGTCTTATTAAGAGAAGAACAAATAATAAAATTAAAGATGGTAGAGTAGGATCTTCTTTGAAAATAATCGATAGTAATTATTTAAAGACCATCAAACCTATGTTAATTAATAATCCTTATCAAATGGATTTAATTCTAATAAAAAATACCGATAATTTTAAATTTGAAAATATATTTAACAAAGACTTGGATAGTTCATATACCTTTGAATCAGCCTGATATGGGAGGACGTCGACGGCGGTGCGATAGATGGCATAGGCAATGGCGGTCTGCTTGTTGGCCAATGTCCGCTGGGCCGCGGGCTGCCGCAGGGCGCCACCAAAGAGAGTGCCGACAGCCTTGTCATCATAACAGGCCCAGGCGTCGAACATGGCGTTCACGGGGATCTGCATCTGCCTGGACAGAATCGTGGGACGTGCCCCGATCCGCTCCACATCCCGCGCACTCGCCTCCAGAACCACATCCAACCACTTGTAAGCATCGGACGCTTTGTGGTCAGAAACTTTCACTAAGTGTGGTATGTAACCCTTTTCCACCCGGGTGGAATCCTGAGCCATTACCACATGGGTCATGCCGAGGAGGACTGCTATCAAAAAGTGCTGAGTTTTCATTTGATTGGGAGAATACGACGTCAATCAGATAATGTATGCAGGATTTCAACCGCTGGAAGCCACGGTAAAGCTCCCGGAAGAAAACTTCCGAGCATCAGCGAACCCAAGCGAATGCGCCTCCGGTTCAAACTGGCCGACTGGGGTCGGGGCGCTGAAGGGCCGGTGGGCTGGCTGGCTGAGCGTTGCTGTTGATTCGTTTGCCTGATAGGGACGATTGTGCAGAATTTTCACAATTTGGCAATCCCCGGCTCAGTCGCACCTCCACGTCCCAGGGGCGGCATCCTTGTTCGCTTTCAGGCAGCAAGAAGGCAGGCTCTGGGCAGACCTGGAAAATTGCGGCTTTCCCCAGCCGGTCAAGTCCTGCACCGACGCCCGACCGAAACCTCACATGCCTGGATGACTTCACAACAATATTGAAGATTTATTCCGGCAACTTTCCCTTTTTTTCCACTAAGCCAGGCCAGAATTCCACGGCTTTTTTATAGTTGCCCGGAGTATCTTTGCTGAAGCGATCGCGGATGCTCAGGTTATACTGCAGCAACAACTTCCCGTCGACGATCTGGAATGCCTTGGGATCAATTTTCGCGAGCTCATTTTTCGAGACGGCCCAGGCACAATATCCCCCAAACTGGGGAATATACTTTTGGGGTTCCCTCGCAAAGCGTTCGCGATGGCTCTCTGTGGCAAAATAATAAATTGCTTTGTCATGGACAAACTGGATGGATTCCTTCCCTTTGGTCGCCTGATTGACTGTGAAATAAGCGACCGGGTCATATCCCTGGATCGCCACACCATGACGGTCCAGATTGATGAGTCGCCGGGTTTCCTTTTCAGTTTGCCCCATCGCCAATCCACACGTGAAAAAAATGAGTGCCAATAATTTCATACACGGGGTATGTCCAAGGAAGCCGGTGAATCCTTACAAAGATTCTTGTGGGCCAAGCGGAATTTTCATTAGCCTGATCCGGCATGGGCGAAATCCCGCACCAGACATCCCCAGTCCCGGACACTCCAGAATCGAAGGTCAGCCACGCGGACATCAGCCAGTGGGTCGGAGAACATGGAGAATATCTGTTTCTCTATACCATGTCGCGCGTCCGCAACAGCGCTGCCGCCCAGGATCTGGTCCAGGAAACCTTCATGGCGGCTTTCCGCAGTCGCCACCAATTCCTGGTTCAATCGTCACCCCGCAATTGGTTGATGGCCATTCTGAAAAATAAAATATACGACCACTTCCGGAAACTCAGCCGGGAGATTTCCTTCTCAGATCTGGAATTTCTTAAGGACGAGCTGGCAGATCATTTTGTCACTGGTGACCACCTCCACGACCACTGGACCCAGGATGGCGGGCCAAAGCATTGGACATCAACAGAAAGCATCCTCGATCAGAATGAGTTCTGGGAGATATTCCAGATGTGTTGCCGTAAATTGCCAATCAAAATTGCCACCGCCTTTGTTCTCCGGGAAGTGGATGGGCTGGAATCAGCAGAGATCTGCAACATGCTCAACGTATCCCATTCCAACCTCTGGGTGATGCTCCATCGCGCCAGATTGGCTCTCCGGCTCTGCCTCGAGGTCCACTGGCACCAATCCGGGCAATCAAATGGGACATGAACATTTTTTGAAATATATGCACCGGCGTCTTATGAACTGGATTTGGACTCACACCCTTCATTGCAAAGCCATGACATGGTGGACCTCGTTGGACATGGATTCATCCCTCCCACTGAAGAATCGCATCGCCATGTGGATGCACTACGGATTGTGTCCGGGATGTCGCCGTTATCGCCATCACCTCCTGATGATCCGCCGGGCAGCAAGATGCCAGCACGACATCATGGATCAGAGAGGTCTTTCCACCAGCAGTTCACCTGCTTTTGACCCAACAGCCATCCAGGCGCACATAAAATATCTCGCCGATACCGAGCCTGGATAAGCTGCCTGATTGTCCGATCCAGAATTGGATCATCACATTGTCCATAAGCGGTATCTCCTGTTCTCGGCCATGGTTTTTCTCATCCCGCAACAAACTGGATCCAAATCCATCCCGGATGCCTCGACCTGTCACCTGGCGTATTGAGCCTACCCGGCAACGACTCATTTGAAGAAATCCCGCCAGAGCATCAGATTTGGCTTGCCTGTTTTCAGGATTGGATTATCAGAGATTTTCAAACAACCAATCCATGGAGGGCAGAGCCCAGAAACTCATCCCCATGGAGCAGATCCATACGCAATGAATTCCCATATTTCCTTTGGCCTCCACGCGCAGAAAACTACTGAGAGTGGGCTGTCCGGGCATCGAATCTCCCGATTATTTGCACTGGCGCTGGGATTTTTCAGACTGCTGGTCTTGAATGCATCCGCCCAATCTCCTTACGAAATCGTCGAATTGAAGCTGCCGGGCGACCCGGATGCGCCAATCATCGTGACTCACTTGAATAATGCCGGACAGATTGCCGGCTTTGTCAACCGGCCAGGTGGAGAATCGTTCATCGCCCGATGGGAACCGGGGAAAACCAGCCTGACGGATGTCCGCATTTTTCGCCCGGGCGATTTCGATGATCTTCCTGCCGGCATCATCCAGACCAGTGTGCACATTCTGGCCCTTTACCACTCCGGCGATGGACTCATCAGAATGACGGGTATCCTGCCACTTAATCCTCACCAACGGCATCCATTGACTCAACGCAGGTATTCAGGAAAGGGCTTTACCCGGGTCATGCACTATAGCGCCGGAACGTTTCGAACGGTCAAGGAGTTTGAAACCTGGGGAGGCGCGTATCCAGGATGGGTCACCGCTTTCTCCGAGTCAGGCGATGGAAAGTTCGTCTTTTCGGAATACGGCGGCGATGATTTGTTCACCCGCTATCCGCCTGATGAAACCGGGCTCAGTTGGAACCCGCATGTGCCCTCCTATCCCGAAGTCTGGAAAATGTCTGATCTCAGCGGCCAGGAAACGCTATTACCCACAGGACGTGATTTACTCAGCCAACCCGGAGATTACCGCTACCAGACTCTATTCTCACACATGGACGCGGCGGGGAACCTCTATGCCCAGGGCATTTTCCGTGCACATCCCCTGACCTCTTTCGGTCGTCCGGTGGTCCGGTCAGGCTGGGAAGTCTGGGTCGGTGGCCAGCCACAATCCCTCTCCGACTTTGCCGGATCAGCCGCTGGAGTCATGGGTATTTCGCAAGTCAACCGGGACGGAGAAATCACCGGCCTGTTTGGTCAGAACCCCAGGAAAGTCGCTCTGTATTTGCCGCGGCCAAACTATGGCCGAGTTGCAGGAGCCCACACGATCACCACCATGGGTGCAGCAATGAGCGTCAGTCGAATCAATCGCCAAGGAGCATTGGTTTGGTCCCAGGGCAGCACCACACCGGGCGTTTACAGCCTCGAGGGGATGCTTTGGTCTGCTGGCACCAATCGCTCGCTCAACTCCCCTTGTTCCCCCCGGGTCAGTTCCGCATTCGTTGACCGGAGCCAATGTGAACGCGCAAGGATCGGCACTTCTCAATGATCGGGGTTGGATTGTCACAGCCAGCCGCACTCAAGCCGCGGTCCCGAACCCGGACATCCGCTACTGGCTGATGCGCCCGGTCATGGATGCCGAAGCCATCATCAGCACCAACCGGGTCCAGGTGGGCGATACCTTCATGTTCACCTTGCGGGTCCGGAACCTCACCAGCACGCCGCGCACTCTCGGCTTACCAATCGGCTTCCAATTCAATGGCACCGCGCGATTCCAGCTGGTCGGGCCGACTATGCCGTCAGGATCCAGAGTGGTTCCCGCCTTTGGCAGCCTGGATATTCAACAGGAGATCAGGGCTATCAATGCCGGCACTTCCACCTGGTTCAGTCAGGGACGATTGTTCAGCGGGGGAAGATCCGTTGACACTGCCATCGCCTATGCTGAACCGCTCCGTGTACAGGACCGTGCCGATCTCCTCATTAAAAAAGCTGACGAACCAGCGAGCGCCTACGGGGTGAATAATGAATATCAATCCCAGCCAAGCGGGGGCCAATTGCGGCACAACAGCGTGGCTGTGGGGGAAACTGCCGAGTTTCATCTGATGGTGGAGAACGACGACACCCGCACGCGGACATTTCGATTGAAGGCGGACGAAGGGACCAATCCCGGATGGGAGGTCCTGCATTTCTTCAAAACCCAGAATGTGTCCAGTGCCCATAAGGAGCGCCGGCGGCTTTGTGCTGCC
>JAJOIW010000158.1 GCA_021209225.1 Verrucomicrobiota bacterium | reverse complement strand
TTTTCCTTTACCAGGTGACAAGGTGGGCTAACAGGGGCGCCGGGTTCAAGATAAAAGGGACACTTAATGCGTGGATTTGAGAAACTTGATGGCAACCACACCGAGAATCAGGAGCACCAGAAATACCCAGGCCAATGTATCCAGCCGCTTTTCAATCCAGGGTCGAACTCTGGCACCCTGGAAAAAAATCAGGGTTCCGACCAGAAAAAACCGGAAGGACCGGCCAACGATTGATGCGGTCAGGAAGCCCAGAAACTGAAAATCGAATGCCCCGGAAGTTATGGTGAAAACTTTGTAGGGGATGGGTGTGATGGCAGCGGCGAGATTGCCCCAGAAGCCATATTCATCATACCAGCCGCGGATTTTTTCCATGACTCCCTCGGCATGGTAGAAGTGCACGATGGATTGACCCACTGTGTCATATAATCCCGCGCCGATGGCATATCCCGCAATCCCACCAAGCACACTTCCCAATGTGCAGATCATGGCGAAATAAAAGGATTTTTTAGGGGCTCCAGCACACAGCGCTATCAGCAGCACATCCGGAGGAATTGGGAAAAATGTGGATTCAGCGAAAGCCAGAGCAAAGAGAGCCCAAACCCCGTATGGTTTTTCCGCCCATTGGATGGTCCAATCGTAAAGCACCCTCCAAAAGCTCTTTTTTGAACTGGGTTCTGTGGGCTGCGATTGATCCGGCAGATTTGTTGATTGAGATTCCATGATCTGGTGGCGGAGTCTACGAGCCCCCTTCCGATCATTCCAGAAATTTCCATCGCCAGGTCCATACAATCCCAAAAACCCCGTCAGCTGGAGTGAGTGGAGGCTATGCTTCCGGGGTTTGTCCCACGACGATATCGAAGCGGGCTGAGTATTCACCCGCCGTCGAATCCGCGATGGGGAGCCAGTCAACCATGCAGAGCTCCCGCACAATCGGGTCGGAGATGGATCGGAGGACTCCGTCATTCCGGTTGAGTTCGTGCCCGCTTATATAACATTGAGTGGTGAGGAGGCGCTGATCTCCCTTTTTCACAATGACGTGAATGTGAGGCGTCCGGCCAGGGTAGGGGACCGGCTTGATCGTGCGGAAAAAATACTCTCCATTGGCGGAGGTCAGAAACCGGCCGAAGCCTTGAAAGTTGTTATCTCTTTTGCGGGTGGATGGATTGGAACCATTGGAATGAATGTAAGATCCCTCGGCATCGCATTGCCAGATCTCCACAGTCGCATTTTTAACCGGGTTTCCTTTCAGGTCCGTGACCCGGCCGCTGAGATAGGTGACAACACCAATCCCGGGGGTCAACCTGTCATTCAGGACTATCAGATCATTGTCCGTATCCAATGGAAATTTATCGGGATAATACGGACCCTCCGTCTGTGATGGAGTCCTGCTCAGAAGTTCAGCATACGCTCCACTCAGGGTGAATAACGCCGCCGATCCAGCGAATGCTTTTTTCAGAAAAGCCCGCCGTGCCCCGTCCTTTGAGAGGTGTGCCTCGTGCAACAATCGATCTATGGAATTCATGGGTTTTATTTTCTAACTTATTGGTTTTCCAAGTAGTGCTCCCTGAGACGGGCCTGCATCCGTGACGGTTACGTCCGCCTCATGCTGGGGAGTGATTGGAACAATCTTCCGGTATAAATGAGAAGCCGACGCCACCCCTGGCGCCGGCTTACTCTCTTTTCAGAATTTTGCTGGTAGTATGAAAATTGACTTCAATGAGGACTGCGGCACAAGCGCCATCGAAAATACGCGTTCAAGCGATCTTTTCATCTTCTCATTGGAATTGAGTGATTAGTAATGGCTTTTTCCTCCGCTGACAATTCTTTTTTTAAAAAAAATTTTCCCAACCAGGACAGGCTGCCCGGCTGGGAATAATCCGTGGAGATTGTATGAAGGTGAAAACCGGCTACTGATTGGATTTATCGAAAGCGGCATCGAAGGCGATGTCACTGGGTTCAAAATCGACCGAACGGACAAAATGGGCGGCTTCAGCGGCTCCGGCTTCGCGATTCATGCGGATGTCTTCCCATTCGACCGAGAGTGGTCCGTTGTATTTGACCTGGTTGAGTGCGCGGATGATTTCCTCAAAGTCCACAGATCCGCGTCCGAGCGAGCGGAATTCCCAGAATCGGGTGGGATCACCGAAGTTGGTATGTCCGCCGAAAACTCCCGCTTCGCGTGGGGTGTCCGCCCAATAGGCATCCTTCATGTGAACGTGGAAGATCCTGTCAGAGAATTCATAGATGAATTTGACGTAATCAACTCCCTGATAGCCGAGGTGTGAGGGGTCGTAGTTGAAACCGAATGCCGGGTGATGGTTGACCGCCTTGAGAGCGCGACGGGCCGATGCAATGTCGAAAGCAATCTCAGTTGGGTGAACTTCAAGCGCAAACTTGATCCCCATGGCATGGTACTCGTCGAGGATGGGTTTGAATCGCGTGGCAAAATCGGCAAATCCCTGCTCGATCCAGTCCGGTGGCACGGGAGGGAAACTGTAAAGGTAAGGCCAGATACTGGATCCTGTGAATCCATTGACCACCGACACCCCGAGATTTTTGGCGGCTATCCCGGTCCGGATCATCTCTTCCTGAGCCCGTTTCTGCACATCGCCAGGATTCCCATCCCCCCAGACATATGCGGGCAGAATGGATTTATGCCGTGCATCAATCTTATCGCAGACCGCCTGGCCGACCAGGTGGTTTGAGATCGCCCAGGTCTTTAACCCGTATTTGGCGAGCAACTGATGGCGTCTGTCGCAGTAGGCCTTGTCCTGCGCTTTATCAACTTCAAAATGATCGCCCCAGCATGCCAGTTCGATACCATCATACCCGAATTCGCTGGCCTTCTGCGCCATGGTATCCAATGGAAGGTCTGCCCACTGGCCAGTAAATAATGTGACTCTTCTTGCCATAAAAGTTTTGCAAACGTGGTTGTTTGACGAAGGAAACTACCTAGTGTCAGCCCAAATGACAAGCAGTTATCCACAGGGCTGGGCACACTATAAATCCAGCCCCAAAAACCTCCCGACCCCTCCGGACATTGAATTCATTCTGCACCCTTCACATATACCGATGGATCAGCAGCAGTCCTGAATCATACCCAGCTCTGGCTCTCGCGTAATGAAGGCCGGCAAATGAAAACGCTCCCGGAATGACTTCATCCCAAATATGCTGGAGTCTTAATATATGAAATGAATATCAAATTTTTCATGAGCTTTGCGTTGGATGATCCGGGGAATTTCTCCCATGGAAGTGGATTCAGAATCCGTGAACCATTTCGGTGGATTGCATATTCCCGGGAGTTCCGTGGATAAAAAAGATTGTCCGTTTGGTTGGAAGGAATTTAAGTGTGAGGCATGAGGGACGCGTTGCAGGACCGGGAAGAGAAATTGGGGTCGGGAGTTGGGCCGATGGTCTCGGTGGTGATTCCTTTTTACAATCATGAGCGGTATGTTTTTGAAACACTGACCAGTGTGATGGATCAGGATTATGGTAACTTCGAGGTTCTGGTGGGGGAGGACGCTTCCCGCGATGGCACAGCCGACAAGCTGAGAGAATTTGCCGCCATCCATCCCAAGGCTGACCGGATCCGTTTCAATTTTCACACTGAAAATCTCGGAATCGCTGAAAATGTGAATCATTTGCTCCATCAGAGCCAGGGGGAATACATCGCTTTTCTGGGTGGTGACGACCGCATGAAACCGGGAAGGATCCGCAAGCAGGCCCAATACCTCAGTGGGCATCCGCGCGTCAGTTTGTGCTACACCAACGCGGAGGTTTTTGACAGTGACCGGGGAACCATCCTCAGCCTGCACAATGAGCCTGGTATCAACCCGCCGATGCAGGGGGATGGCAGGCAAATCATTCTTGGAAACGTGATCTGTTCCACCACAGCCATGGTGCGCAGAAACGCCATGCCCGATTCCGGTTTCAATCCGGATGTCAAACTCGCCAACGACTGGCTGTTTTTCATCGAAGTGGCACTGAATGGTGAGCTGGGCTATATCGACGAAGTTCTCTCCGAATACCGGCGCCATTCCGGCAATGTCTCGCGCACGACGGACCTGCAGCTGCAGGAGGAATTTCAAATCATGGATATTCTGGAGCGTAAATACCCGGAAATCCGATCGACCCTGCGTGAGGGACGGGCCAATATATTCGCCCGGATGGCGCGGGAACATGAATTTGCCGGCAATTTCAGCGAGGCGGCGCGCATGATGAGGAGATTTCTCGCCAGTGGTGGAAAAAAGCGGATTTACACCTTGCTTTACGCTATCGAGCCCCGCCTGGTCCTGGGCATCAGACACCTCAAAGCCATGCTGCACGGGCGTCGTCATTGGAGCCGCCCATCATGAATCATTCCCGGAAAATCGCCCTTTTGAGTGTGACTGAAGGACGCGGTCATGGGGCTGAAGTTGTGCTGATGGAAATGCTCCGGGGATGGAATGTCCCGGAGTGGGAACCCGTCATCATTGCTCCCGCCGGCTCAGAAGTGTATGCCGTGGCGGAGGAGTGTGGACTTGAGACCCTGGTGTTCCCGTCCGGGAGGGATGCGATTGTCCCGAATCTGCGGGCAGCCTGGCAACTGCGGCGCCAGGTGTCCGGGATGGCAGGAATCCACGGATGGACAGCCAGAACTTTGGAATGTGTTGTGGCCATGAGATCCTCGGCGCAGCAAAGAATCTGGGCCACTCTTCACGACCACCCCCGCGCGGAATTCCATGGCTCATTGCGTCGGTGGGTCATTAAAAATGCGGCTTCCCGCCTCCAGGCGCTGGTGACTGTCAGTCAGGCGGTTGCCGGAGAATGCCAGTCCGCAGGATTCAAAGTGCCGACCCACGTGATTCACAATGGACTGAACCAGCCGGATTGGGC
>JAJOIW010000050.1 GCA_021209225.1 Verrucomicrobiota bacterium | reverse complement strand
CATGGCACTGGTCACCTGAACCAGTCGGCTTCACCACTTTTTCGGTAATATTATGCACCATTTGCATATCGGTGAATGCCACCTTTCGTATATATACCGACCCCAGGCAGTACCCCCATTTTTCCGAAAGTGGGGACACCGTTTTCCTCACATTGCGGCTGAGGGCATGTCGATCCTCCAGCATTTTCTCCATCTCCAGATTGCTGAGTGTCGATATGGTTGAGCTGGCCACATTGGCCTGCAATGATCCTTCGGGGTTCGCATTGATATAGAGGTAATCCACTGGATTGACAACCCGCATCTCATACCAGATGCCCACTCCCATGGGTGTGCCTTCCTCGGAGTTCACCATCAGGTTCCTCAGGTAATGCTGGAATAATGCAGTACTCACACTTTGCTTGCGTCCAAAAAGCGGAATCAGAAGGGCTTTCATCCCAAACTCCGCCACAGGAAAACGCAGCCCTGCCTCATCGATTGTTCCGATGACTTTTCCAAATAATGTGAAAACCTGGGACTCCCTCTCTTTGACGATTGTATAGAGACCGAATGATTTGCTGATACCAAGGAGAAGCGGGATGAGCATTATCCCGCCAATAAAGGCAATGACCAATTGAGCTATATCTGCTGGATTCATATATAAAAATTCTGATGCTTAATTATTTAATTATTCAATGACGAGTGATTGGGAGTGCCGATCAGGCATGATGGTCCTCCTGGACAAGAACCACACGGCTGGCCTTCGCAAGTAAGGGGACCCGCATGTTTCTCAGGTAAATTTTCAGGGCGGATGAACCTCCCTGAGCTTTGATCCGGGTGAGCGTTTCAGCCAGGATTTTGAGTGGAGCGACTTCTGCCTGGGCTTTATTGGAAGCGATTTCGACGGCTCTGTTGGACATGGTGATTTGTTGTTCCGCGTCGGCTCTGGCGGTGCTGATGTCGGCGGCCACCTGGTTTCTTGTGCTGTTGATTGCCGAGAGAGCGCGATCCACTTCGGCGGGTGGGTCAATTTCCGTAATCAGAGCGGCATCCAGCTCGATTCCATAGCGCCACGAGGTATTGCGGCATTGTTGTTCCATATAATCATTCAGGAGTGGCAGATTTTTACGCAGGTCGTTGATGGAAACCCCTTCGGATAACTCCTCGACAGTGGTTGGGGATTCCTCCGCATTGAGAAGACTTTGACCTCTGGGATCACTGAAGGTTGCGATCCGCTCGCGCAACACCGAGATAAAATACCCCATCACATGTTCCAAGGGGCTGACCACTCCAAATAAATAGGCATATAAATTATTTTCATTCACCCGGTAGCGCAGTTGTCCATTGACCCCGGTTGTGAGGTTGTCTTTTGTGACACACTCAATTGTGTTCTGTGGTTTACTTGGGTCCCACGTCAGGTCGATGGCTTGAGTGGCAATGGAGACTTTGTGTACTTTTTGCCAGGGCATTTTAAAATAGGGTCCGCCTGGTCCGATGACTCGGACATTCGGGTATTGGTAGCGCTCATGCTCCTCTTCGGTGACCGATTCATCCATGCTGGCCCCGGCTTCAGACCGGACCGCTTGCCCAAAGGAGGTGATGACCGCCCGTTCATCCGGCCTCACTGTATAAAACCCCGATATAAGCGCGGTCATGATCGCATATACCCCGACACCAATGATTAATCCTAATATTACCATGCAATGGCTTATAGCTTTCTCCCGGCTCATTGGATACTATAAAGTTCCTCGTCAGATTGTAATTCATGCGGATGAGAAGGTGAATTTCCGCCACTTTCCGGTCCTGTTTCCCGAAAGGGAGTTCCATCCAGGCTGTCCCAAAGCAGTGCTTTGTGTATTTGAATGATAAAAATATTGTCAGTTGGGGATTGATTGTCTCTATTGTGATTTATGTTGATGTTTCGCGAAAAGATACCTGAAGGCTGGTTGGAGCATATACTTAAGAATATCGATCAGGTGCTTGTGGACCATGCCCACCTGGAACGTAAGGCGGCCACATCCGCCATCACTTTGGGGAAGTACAGGCCGTTGTGGCATAAAGCTGGAGAATTGAATGCGATTGCGATTGAAGAACTGCAGCATTTCCAACTGGTGTTGGATATTCTCGACGAGCGTTCCATCGTTTTCCAGTCCACATCACCCAGTCCGTGGATCAATGGATTGATGAAAGCCACGCGCAAAGGTGTGCAGGGTCAGGTCATTGACCACCTGCTGGTCGCTGCGTTGATCGAGGGACGGAGCTGTGAAAAGTTTCAGCTGCTGGCCGCTGGCCTGGCCGGCAAGGAACCCGAACTCGCCCGATTCTATGCCAGCCTGGTCGAATCGGAAGGCAATCACTATGCATCCTATATTCTCATGGCCCGCGAAATGGATGAGGACGAAACCCGTCAGCGGCTGGATTATTTTCTGGATATTGATGCGTCGCTGATTTCAGTTCCCAACCCACTTCCTGTGCTTCACTGACGTCCAGGAAGTAACGTCCCGGGAAAGATCCATCTTTATTCGGGCTGGTCGGATCCTTTATGCTGCAGTCTGATGAGAACGGTTAAGGTGCCACTGGGCGAAAGAAGTTATCAGATCCAGATAGCGGGCGGATTGCTGGAAAGCTGTGGTCGGAGGATTGCCGCTTTGGGGCATCGCGGGCGATGTGCCATCATCACGGATGACTGTGTCGCTCCGCTCTATCTGGAGAAAGTCATGTCATCGATGCGCGGGCACAATCTGGATCCCATACCCATTATTCTGCCCCGGGGGGAAACCACAAAAAAACTGGCATCGGTCGAAAAATGTTACCGTGAATTCGCGAGCCACAGGCTGGAGCGGAAGTCCGCTGTCATCGCGTTGGGTGGGGGGGTGATTGGGGATTTGGCTGGGTTTGCCGCGGCGACTATCTCAGAGGAGTTCCCTTCATTCAGATCCCCCACCACGCTTCTGGCCCAGGTCGACTCGTCGGTCGGAGGCAAAGTGGGGGTGAATCTGCCTCAGGGGAAAAATCTGGTGGGTGCTTTTTATCAACCCGATCTGGTGCTTTGCGACTCGGATACTCTGACAACCCTGGATCCGAGAGAATTGCGTGCCGGGATCGCTGAAGTGATCAAGTACGGGGGTGATCCACGACTCCCGGTTTTTCAGTGCGCTGGAAAAAAATATGGATTCTCTGCTGCAACTGGACCCCGGGTTCACCGGAAAAGTCATCTCCCGCTGCTGTGCCATCAAATCCCACGTGGTCGAACACGATGAGAAAGAAGGCGGCCTCAGAGCTATTCTCAACTTTGGCCACACCATCGGTCATGCCATCGAAGCCATCTCCAGCTACAGTCAATATCTGCATGGGGAAGCCATCGCCATTGGCATGGTCAAGGCGGCGGCTCTCTCCGCCCGGCTGACCGGCTTTCCCCATTCACATCAGGACAGACTCAAGGACCTCCTGCAGAAATCCGGCCTCCCAACCCACATCCCTCTCACCTCAGCTCAGGAAAAAAAGCTGATCGCAGCCATGTCCCTGGACAAAAAAGTCAAGGATGGTGAGGTGCGATTTGTCCTGGCCCGATCGATTGGTGCTGTTGATTTCGATTGCAGCGTGCCCGAAGAGCTGGTGCTGTGGGCACTCAGACAAGAATTTTAATTGGAATATTTCCCATTCCACGTCATCCTATGACTAAGATTTCCCCGATTTGTCCATCGGGGGTCATCGATATTCGAAACGAACCGATTATCAACTCAGATAAATTCATGAAAAAAGCGATTCAAACCATTCGAAGAATATTAGTGGCTCTTGCCCTCTCATTTGCTGTCTTCAGCATGACATGGACATCCATGGCTGCCGAAAATGACAAGGCTCCAACTCTGTCACTGGTCAACATCAAGTTTGCCGATGCCTGCTGTGAGTCCTCATGCGCCGACATCGACAAGAAGCTGACCTCCATCAAAGGGATTCAGGCCCCCAAAACCTGTTCCACCTCCAAGACCACCACGCTCAAATACGATCCACAGGTGCTCAAAGACAATCAGCTCTTTGCCGCACTCAAAAAAGCAGGACTCAAAGTCGAAGCTCAATTCACCACCCTCGAAGTCAATGGCATGGCCTGCACCTCATGTTCCTCCAGGGTCAATAAAGCCCTCACCTCCATCCAAGGTGTCAAAACCAATGAAGTCTGCCACGAGTCCGGCAAGGCTAAAATCTCATTCGACCCAGCTCTCGTCAGTGAGAAAAAACTCATCGAAAGCATCCAGTCTCTGGGTTACAAAGCCTCAGTCCTCGTCGCTCAGGCCGAACCGGCCGCCGCTCCAAAAGAGTAATCCCTCCAGTCCAACCCATTTTTCAGGCCATACTCACCTCAGTATGGCCTTTTTTTTCACCTTGCCTCCACAATTGTGCCTCCCCATTCAGTCTGCAATCCCCCACATCCATCCCTCATTCCCATGGATCATCGGGCTTTTCATACGTATCCGTATTATTTTCTGTTGCCAGGATTGGGAATGGAGGGGATGATTGCCGGACGTTATGCAAGGTCAAAAGAAGAACGGATGGCGGCTGGCAGGGATGCTGTCGGTGATTGTGCTCATGGTGATTCAAGCAGGAACTGTGGCTGGGGCGGAAGGATGGCTGCATTGGCGGGGGCCATCACAGGACGGGACCACTACAGAGAAGCAGTTGCCCTCAAAAGTTGGTGAACCGCTTTGGACTTATGCGATGCGGGGGAGGGGGACACCGGTATGGGCGGATGGGCGACTATATTCTTGGGGATATAAGGGTGAGGGTCAGGATCTGCAGGAATACCTGACCTGTATGGATGCTGAAACCGGGGAGGTTTTCTGGCAGTTGGGTTTCAACGATTTTATGAGTGATACGGTCTATGACCGCTATTCCATTGGGAGTCCGACCGTGGATCCGGAGACCGGGAACATCTATTTACTGACGACTGGTGGGGAGTTTTTCTGCGTCAATCGGGATGGGGAGATGATATGGAACCACAGTCTGATTGAGTTATACGGTCGCCTGACGTTTCCCAATGGGAGAATCGGGGCCCCGGTCGTTGATGGGGACCTGGTGATTCACCATATCATCAGCTCATACTGGGGAGCGGATGGACCGGCCCGCGACCGGTTCTATGCATTTGATAAAAAGACCGGGGAATCTGTCTGGTCTTCGACCCCAGGGGTATCCCCCAAGGACAGCTCCTTTGCCTCTCCCTTGCTGGGATGGGCGAATGGTCGGCGGGTCATGTATGCAGGCACGGGATGCGGAAATATAGTGTGTATTGATGTGCGCACCGGGGAGCCAATCTGGCGGTTTCAACTGTCACTGGGTGGGGTCAACTCCAGCTGCGTCATCCACAATGGGGACAAGCTGATTGCCATTAATGGGGTGGAGAATGTGGACAGTAGTAAAAACGGACGCATGGTTGCGCTGCGACTCGGAAAGCAGCCCGCTCCCGGTGCACAGGGGCCCCTGGTCTTGAGTTATGATGATGAATTGTGGCGCAATGATCTCACCATGTTCACCAGTTCTCCCATTATCGTAGGTCACCGGATCTATCAGATGACCGATACCGGGGAATTGGCCTGCGTCGATGCAAATTCCGGAAAAATCCTCTCGACCACCAAATTAGGCACCAGCCAGCTCCACGCCTCTCCAGTCTATGGTGACGGAAAACTCTACATACCCATGGTCTCCGGGGAATTTTACATCCTGCAGACTCTGGGAGATGAACTCAAAGAACTGGATAAAGTCTCCCTCGAAGGAACTGCGTTGGCACCCCATTAGTCTACAATGGAAAAATCTACGTCCACACAACGGAAAAGCTCTACTGCTTCGGCCGGCCAGGGAATAATCCAGGATTGGTCCGCTCCACGAACACGGAAAAATGGCCTGAACCTGGAGTCCCGAACCGTGTTCAAATCATTCCATCGGACTTATTGATGGAGCCATCGGAATCGGTCGGATTACGAGCCCGTTTGATAGATGCAAATGGCGCCACAGTTCAGGAAATTGCAGATATGTCCTCGGTCGACATTAAAGCTTTCATCCCGCCCACTGCCCGGGTGAAATCCCAGATGAATGCGGCAGTGGACAAAGATGGACGTATGGTTGCGGCCTCGACTCAGGAACCATCCGCTGGAGCGTTCCGGGCTGTTTACCAGGGAAAGTCCGGCATATTCCGCGGACGTGTCCTTCCCGCATTGCCATTCTCCGAGGACTTTGAATCCTCTGTGATCAGCGAAAAATATCCCGATGGGCACATCCATCAGGGAATTGATTTCGCTACCCCCCGTTGCCATGGATTGGGGCCCGTTTCAAATGGGATATTCGCGAGATGGAAGGCAACAAGGTCCTGGTGAAAACATTGGACAGCGTCCTCTTCCAGAGAGCCATCACTTTCATCGGCGGTCCGGATCACTCAGAATATACAGTTGAGGCGGATGTGATGACAGATGGGAACCGCCGCACCAAATCCAACGTGGGTGTCATCAATCAGCGGTATTTCATCTACCTGGTCGGTAATGCCCAGATCCTGGAAGTCTCATCCAACCACGACCGCGTCAAGCAGTCGGTGCCATTCCGATGGAACCAGAATAAATGGTATACCATCAAAAGCCGGGTCGACATGAATGACGATGGATCCGGTGTCGTGCGCGCCAAGGCATGGCTCAAAGGTGAACCTGAACCAGATTCCTGGACCATAGAAGTCCCCCATAAAAAAGCACACGCCCTTGGGGCTCCCGGGATATACGGATTCTCCCCTCAGGCAATGTATTCCGTCTACGTGGATAATATTAAAGTCTATTCCAATAAATAAATATTAATTATATAAAGATTTAAGAACAGATTCAGAGAATTAAGGATTAGCAGAAATGAATACCAGATTATTTGGAACGATCGTTGTGATGGCAGGGATGCTGTCCATGTTGGAAGGGGGCGGATTGGCCAATGTGGGGGTGGGTCATCGGCCCGCAATCTCTATTCCCCGGCTAAAAACCTGCCCATGTCATTCACTCCAGGTGAATACAAAGACAAGTCTGAGGAAATTGATCTGTCCACCACAAAAAATGTGCGATGGGTTGCCAAATTGGGATCCCAGGCGTATGGGAACGTCACCATCGCCAATGGACGGGTTTATGTGGGAACCAACAATGAAACGCCGAGGGATCCGCGACATCAGGGCGACCGTGGAGTGGTCTTCTGTCTGGACGAGAAAACCGGTCACCTTTACTGGCAGCTCGTCGTGCCCAAGTTAGGTGCCGGGAAGGTCAGTGACTGGGAATTCCTTGGCATCTGTTCCTCTCCCGCCATCGAAGGGGATCGGGTCTACCTGGTTTCCAACCGATGTGAGATTTTATGCCTGGACGTGCATGGCATGTCCAATGGCAACGATGGTCCGTTCAAGGATGAAGGCGCCTTCATGGCCGGCCCGGGGAACCCAGCCATGGATGTGGCTGAACTGGATGCCGACATTATCTGGATTTTTTGACATGCGCGAGGAACTGGGGGTATTCCCTCACAATATAGCCAGTTCTTCGGTATTGATTGCTGGCGACAAGCTTTTCTGCACCACTTCCAATGGTCAGGACTGGTCGCACCTGAATATTCCTTCCCCTCTGGCTCCCTGCCTGATTGCACTGGATAAGAACACAGGGAAACTGATAGGTGAGGAAATGTCCGGGATCAGTGAAAATTTAATGCACTGTAACTGGTCGTCTCCAGGTATGGGTAAAGTTGGCGATCAGGAAATGGTGCTCTTCGGTGCCGGGGATGGCAAGTGTTATGCGTTCAATCCGGACCCGGTATATAATTCAGATGAGGATTTGAATGTATTGCAGGAGATCTGGTCTTTTGATTGTGTCCCGGACAAATACAAATTCAAGGATGGGAGGCCCATCAAATACCCTGCAGCGGACGGCCCCAGCGAAATTATTGCCACCCCCGTCTTCTACAAGAACCGGGTGTATGTGTCCATCGGCCAGGACCCGGAACATGGGGAAGGTGTCGGCCGACTGGTGTGTATTGACGCAACCCAGAAAGGCGATGTGACTGAAACAGCTCTCATCTGGGAATATGAGAAAATTCACAGAACCATTTCCACTGTATCCATTGACCCCGAGTCCGGCCTGTTGTTTGTGGCCGATTACTCAGGATTTGTCTACTGTCTGGATGCGGAAACGGGTCGCGAATACTGGGTCTACGATATGAAAGCCCACATGTGGAGTTCCACATTGGCTGCCGATGGAAAAGTATTCGCCAGTGATGAGGACGGGGATTTTGTCATTCTTCCCGCAACCAAAGGCTTCAACCCCGACACGGACAAGCCGATTTTTGACACATGGTTTGATGCGCCCATCTATTCCACCCCAGTCGTGGCCAATGGCACCATCTTCGTCGCCACTCAGACCCACCTCTACGCGATAGAAAACCAATCCCAGTCTCAGGACAGCAAGTAATCCATTCTCCTCCATTTGTCCGGAGACATGTCTCCGGCTCATTTTTTATCTCGTTATGAAAAAAGTCATATATGGTCTGGCCATTCTTATGGCAGTTCTGCACCAGGACTTCTGGTTGTGGGACTCCAGGACACTTGTCCTGGGCTTTATCCCCATTGGTTTATTCTATCATGCCGTATTCTCTTGTGTGGCTGCCCTGCTCTGGTTCAGTGCCACAAGATTTGCCTGGCCAACTGAATTGGAAAAGTGGGCTGACACGCCCAATGAACCTCACACAACAGACGGGGGGAACTCATGATCCATGCAACCATGATTCTGGCTCAGGTGGCTCCTGCCACCGGGCCCGCAGATCGGACTTCGCTCATGGTCGTCCTTTTTTACATGCTGGTGCTTTTCGGCATTGGTTTCGCGTCCAGCAGGCTTTTCCGGGGCTCGAGTTCTGACTTCTTTTCTGCGAGTCAATCGATTGGTCCCTTCATGTTGTTGATGAGTGTTTTCGGAACCACGATGACGGCGTTTGCCATGGTCGGATCCACTGGCAAAGCCTTTTCGCTGGGCATTGGAGTCTATGGACTCATGGCCTCGAGTTCGGCCCTGGTTCATGCCGCCTGTTTTTTCCTGATTGGTATCCGCATGTGGGCGATCGGGAAGAAGTATGGGTATGTGACCCAGATTCAGTATTTCCGGGACCGGTTTGAATCCAAGGCATTGGGTTATGTTTTATTTCCCATTCTGGTGGGATTGATTATTCCATATTTGCTGGTTGGGTTATTGGGTGCTGGATCCTATATGGGTGGGGTGACCCGCAACATGTTCCCGGAGACCTTTTCCGGGGGAGCGGGTGTTCCACCCGGGTCCGTGCCTCCCTGGGTGACTGGTCTGGTCATCAGTGTGGTGGTCCTGTTTTACGTCTTTTACGGCGGGGTTCGTTCTGCCGCCTGGGCAAATACTTTCCAGACCATAGTTTTCATGGCCATGGGGGTGGTCGGATTTCTGGTGATCGCCGATGGTCTGGGGGGATATGCTGCCGCTTCACAAAAGGCTTTGGAGCATGCACCCGAGAAACTCAGTCGGGAAGGACTCATATCCATGCCGCATTTTATCAGTTATATGTTCGTGCCTCTGAGTGTGGGCATGTTCCCGCATTTATTCCAGCATTGGCTGACTGCTCGAAGCGCCAAGGCATTCCGGCTCACCGTTATCGCCCACCCAATCTGTATCATGATTGTCTGGCTGCCCTGCATTCTCCTGGGCATCTGGGCCGCAGGTATGGTTGGAGCGGGTGAAATGAAAGTGCCCAACCTGCCCAATGGCTTACCCAATTCCAACGCGGTGCTTGGCATCATGGTCAGCAAATATATGTCCAATCAAATTCTGGTTGGGTTGTTCTCCGCGGGAGTTCTGGCTGCTATCATGAGTTCGCTGGACTCCCAGTTTGTTTGTATTGGGGCTATGTTCACCAATGACTTCGTCCTCCCACTGGTTGGAAAAGACAAGTTTTCCGACAAGCAGAAAGTGTGGTTGGGGAGAGGGTTCATAGTCTTCATTGTGTTGATCACCTACGTGATGTCGCTGCTGGAGCCCAAAAGTGTTTTCAACCTGGGAGTCTGGTGCTTCAGCGGCTTTGCCGCTTTGTTTCCTATGGCATTTGCCGCGATTTACTGGCGGGGAACCACTCTCCATGGAGTCTTTGCCAGCATATTGGCCACGGCACTGACTTGGGGATTCTATGCCTATGACGCGCTGGTTCTGGGGGATAATGCGCGTTATGGCACATTCGAGGATGGGGAGTATCTGGTGGCGGGTGTGATGCCGGTGGCATTCATCGTTCTGGCATCTGCTGCGGCGCTCATCCTCGTCTCACTCATCACCAAAAAACCATCCCAATCCACCCTTGAAAAGTTTTTCCCCAAGGGCATCTGATATCCAACCGCTTCATTTTTAAAATGTCGGGGTAGGGGAGGTGCGTCACTCTGCCCCGACATCATTCCCATTCGCACCGCTTGCAGACAACTCATTTTCACGCACTCTAATTAACCAATGGAACACGCTTCTGAAACAGCTATTCTCGAGGCTCAGAAATCTCTCGATTCTCACCTGCGGGAAATCATTAAATGGCATTTTTCTCCGGAAACAGGATGCCCATTCTGGCTCGATTGGCTTTCCAAATCCTCATGGAATCCCATCGATGAAATCCAGACCTCAGCCGACATAACGAAATTCGATAATTTCGACGGCGATACCTATTTGCGCGACCTGCCCAATGAGGTCTGGATCCCCAAAGCATACCAGGGAAAACCATTCAGTATTTTTGAAACCGGTGGCACGACCGGTATGCCTAAACAACGCATTGGATGGGAGGACTACAAAATCGATTACAGTGAATTTTCTGAAGGACTGAGTGACGAGCATTTCCCACGCAACCATTACTGGTTGATGGTTGGACCAACCGGGCCACGGCGATTGAGACTGGCCATTGAGCACCTGGCCAACGTGCGGGGATGCGCCTGTTATTTTGTGGATCTGGATCGAGGTGGGTCAAAAAACTCATTTCCACCGGCCAGCCCGAGCAGGCACGGGCCTACATGCACCACGTGGTGGACCAGGCTATCCTCATTCTG
This sequence comes from Verrucomicrobiota bacterium, assembly GCA_021209225.1. GTDB lineage: Bacteria > Verrucomicrobiota > Verrucomicrobiia > Limisphaerales > JAJOIW01 > JAJOIW01. The sequence continues at coordinate 14,874 of JAJOIW010000050.1, read as the reverse complement.
AAAAACAGAAAGGTCTCGGCTCTCTTCACCACACCAAAACTCCTCGAAGCCCTGTCTGAGAGAATCAACCTCGCTAATGCAGGCATCAAAGGTGTCTTCTGTGGGGGCACCACCATGGACCCACAATATACCCGGTTCATCGTCGAGGAGGTGCTGGAAAATAAAATCGGATTCGTTCCCACCTACGGAAACACTCTCATGGGTCTGGCCGCACACCGTCCATTGACCCCCGAGGACAATTACTCCATCACCTATCACGCGCCACAACCGCGGGCAACCCTCCGCGTCGTCAATCCGGACGATCCCAAAAAGACCGTCGACTATGACACCTGGGGGCGCGTCGAACTCACAACCCTCACCCGCGAGTTCTTTATGCCGCGGTTCCTCGAACGCGATGAGGCTCTCCGTCGCAAACCCTGCAAACAGTACCCGTGGGATGGCGTCGCTCAAGTCCGACCCTTCGGCGCCATGACCAAAAAAATCGTCGAAGGCGTCTACTGACATCACACGACAGATTCAGTTATTTTCATCTCTCCGCGGCAGCTCCCACTGCCGCGCATCTTTTATTGCGCCAGGCACCACATATGGCGGGGCCCCGGTGGCACCTATCACAGGCAGACAGACAGGACAAAATGGAAAAACCAGCTCGCGCCGCCATGGGGAAATATAATATCGCTGGTTTTCTTGTCGTGAACTCTGGGTTGTCAGATGGGAATAGGATCCATAAGAGTCTGAGTTTCCCCGGGCTTCTGAGAGCCATTGCGGTGGACCAGTCTGTCTCCGGCTTCATCGGCCGGCTCAGCATGATCCCGGATTGAACGACCACCGTCAGCCAGAATGGCGGAAATGAGCACATGCCGGGTTCCCCCTCCGGGAATTTCATCGAAAACGAGGCTTGAAAAAGTGCTTGAAGCATCTTTTGAATTTTTCAGGAATAACGAGCTGACCAGTGATTTTATATTTTGTGGATTACTGCAATTTTCGTCCTCCACAGGATACCCCGACCGGCACGCCTCATACACCATGTTTGAACCGGCTTCTGCAATAACTATCGATTGCATTCTTCCTTGAGATATGTCTTCCCCCAGGAATTTGAACTACAGATGGTCGAGAACCTCCTAAAAATCAAAGTAGTTTGGGGAGTTTGCGAAGAGAATCGTGCTTTTTTGAAAACTCCAGGAGTGTGAAAGTTCTAAAAACAGGTTGCATCCCAGTTCCGGGTGCGGGTGGACTTATGGTCGTGGGACTAGTTGGGATTGGTGTCCGGGGAGGGAGTCCAGATGACTTTTCGATAGGGGAACCAGGCTTTGCCATCCTCGTTGATAATATCCTGTCCTTTGAAGTTGTCCGCATGCCCATCGGCAAACAGGAGGTTGCCGGATCCTTTGTGCCGCACAGAAAACCGGGACGCGAAAATATTCGGCTGACCATTGAAGCTGGATTGCGCTTCGCTGAATGGGGTTTCGCCGGGGATTCCCGCCTCAACCATGAGGGCGGTTCGGGCTGGTTGACGGATCCGGTGATGCTTCACCATCTGATTATCCACAACCAGTTTGGAATTCATCCCCAGACTGAACAAGGCCCGATCCAATCCATCCCCTGCGCGGAACCGGGCCGACGGGCAATGAAACATGGATGAAGGACCATAAAAATCATTATTGCCCCCAGCCACAATCCTCCTGGCGTAATCTCCAGCGCCCGGCTTGGAAATGGTGGTGGGAATGGAGACGGGCCACGCTGAATGATTCTGCTCATCCAGGATATCCGTCCAGCGATTGCTGGTCCTGAATTTTTCATCGGGCAGTTCGTCATCGTTGTCCTGATTATAAATCAGCATCCCCAAGCCCCACTGCCGCATATTGTTCAAACAGGCGATGCGCCTCGCCCTCTCCTTTGCCTGACTCAACGCCGGAATCATCATGCTCGCCAATATGGCAATAATCGCAATCACCACCAGAAGCTCAATCAGGGTAAATCCCCCACCTGCCAGAATCGCATTTCTCTTTTTCCATATCATATCTTTTGATTCCAAAGCAGAATTACTCCATAGTCTCAGCCATTTGAGTCGATTTGGAAAGTATCGCACTCGCGGATTCATGTGAAATTCTTGTGAATTCACCCGAATTGCCTCTGGTGTCAGGATTTGCTGGTGCCCGTCAGGTATTTTGTCCATGATCCCGGCTCACTTTTTCAATCACAAAACAATTTTAGAATCTGAATTATATACATCGAAATATGAAGGCAGTTGCTGTCTATCCAGGCAAAGCTCACAGTGTCCATCTTGAAGAACTTCCCCGTCCCCAGTTATCGGATGTGCCGAATGGCCGGGGAGTGCTGGTGAAGGTATTGAAGGTCGGGGTGGATGCCACCGACGCGGAGATTAACGAGGCCCTTTATGGGAATGCGCCGGTGGGCTCGGATTTTCTGGTATTGGGTCATGAGTGCTTCGGGCGGGTTGAAGCAGTTGGGCCGTCTGTGACACATGTTCGTCCAGGCGACTATGTCACGTCCACCGTCCGCCGTCCGGGGGGGTCGATTTTTGACCGGATCGGGCGCTCAGACATCACCACTGAAGAAGTCTACTATGAGCGGGGCATCAACCTGCTTCATGGCTACATGACGGAATATTTTGTCGATGATCTGGAATACATCATCAAGGTGCCGGAGTCACTGAAGCACCTGCATGTTTTATGCGAGCCAGCAAGCGTGGCCTACAAAGCCATTGACGAAGCCATGCATGCTCAGCGCCGGCTTCAGGTGTGGGAACCGAAGACAGCTTTTGTGTTGGGTTCCGGTCAGATTGGGCTGCTGACCACGATGATCCTCCGGTTGCGCGGCATCCGAACCTTCACCATTGCCCGCAGCGAAGCTCCCAACCTCAAAGCGGAAATCGCCGCGGCCTTTGGCTCAACTTATGTCAGCACCAAAAAAACGTCCCTCAAGGAGTTGGCCCAGAAGGTGGGCAAGCCCGATCTCATCATAGAAAGCACTGGGCACAGTGGAGTGGCATTTGAGGCCATGGAGATTCTCAATCTGAACGGAGCCATGGTCTGGACCAGTATCACCGGCGGGCAGCGAAGCATTCAGGTTCCATCGGATAAAATAAATCTGGAGTGGGTTTTAGGGAACAAATTACTCCTTGGATCAGTCAACTCCAACTATCGCCATTTTGAGAAAGCGATCGCTGACTTGGGCTATGCCGAGCAGATGTTTCCTGGAGTTCTGCAAAGGATTCTCACCCACCCGGTTCACGGGTTGGAGAATTATCAGAAGATGATCGAGTTGCTGGAGGATCCATCCACACTCAAGGTCTTCATGAATGTGTCTGAGGACTGAGTGCCTCCAACGGAATGATTTGTCATGATCCCGAAGAATAGACTCCAATCGATAATGGGCCGCAGTTTTTTCAATAAGTCTGACAAGCTGAGTGTTCTCATTATTGTGGAGAACCTGCCAGTGCCTTTGGATCGACGGGTCTGGCAGGAGGCCTCGGCCTTGCGGGATGCCGGGTACCAGGTCATTGTGATCTGCCCGAAAATGCGTGGCTTCAAAAAATCCTTCGAGGTCCTGGAGGACATCCACATCTACCGGCATTGGATCTCATCGGAAGCAGGTGGGTTCCTGGGATTTTTTGCCGAATACGCTTCTGCTCTGATCGGCGAATTCCTTTTGGCATGTCGCGTCTGGTGGGTTTATCGCCCGGATATCATTCACTTGTGCAATCCCCCCGATTTATTATTTCTTATTGCCCTTCCATTCAAGCTGTTGGGTGCCCGCATTATTTATGATGTGCATGACGCCTGGCCGGAGATGTTTGAAGCGAAATTCGAGTCCACCAATCTCTTTTACTGGTTTGTCCGGATAGCTGAATGGTGCACCTACCGCACAGCGGATGTGGTGATTGCGACCAATGAATCTGTCAAAGAGATCGCACTCGGGCGGGGGCGCATGAATCCGGGTCAGGTGTATGTGGTTCGCACGGCACCAAATGTCAATCATGCCGTGGTGGAATCCAATCCATCCCTCAGAAGGGGACGGGAATTTCTGGTGGGTTATGTGGGAGTTATGGGGAATGCGGATGGGGTGGATATTCTGGTGCGGGCGGCGCATCACATCGTTTATGTGCTCGGGAGACAGGATATTCAGTTTCTGCTGATGGGTACCGGCCCGGAATATTCCGGTCTTCTACAGCTCCGCAACGAACTCCAACTCAACGACCACATGGATATGCCCGGCCGGGTCACCAATGAGTTTCTCTTCTCTGCCCTGCAAACCATGGACCTGGGGGTCTCCAGCGATCCTATCAATCCCTATAACCATCACTGCACCATGAATAAAGTGCTGGAATACATGACTTTCGGAAAGGCACAGGTGCTTTTTGATCTCAAAGAAGGCAGAGCCTCAGCCGGCCAGGCAGCGCACTACGTATCCGAGAACTCTCCTGAAGCCCTGGCCCGGGGAATTGTTTCCCTGATGGACCATCCGGAAACGCGCCAGGCGATGGGTAAGGAGGGACGCGAGCGGATGGCGACTCTCCTCAATTGGAATCAGTCCGTCAGGAATCTGCTCAAAGCCTATCAGGCAGCCCAATCCGTGAAGTACTGATCCGCCTGGTTCCCGCTCCGCGATTTTTTTTCCAGCCAGACTCCTCCTTCACGAATGGAATGTTGCGGCGATCCCGTATTCGGGATTGTGACACCATTGGCAGGTTTGGCACTATGCCGCAGTGATTCAGCAGAAAAAAATATCAGGTTGCTCTGGTTGGTCTAGGCCGGGCTGGACGGTTCCATATTCAGAGCCTCCAGGCTATTTCAGGCATGCGGCTTGCCCATGTCATCGATACGGATCCCGAACGGGCCGAGGAGGTGGCACGCGACCAGGAATGCCAGTGGTCTACGCATCTCGATGCCATACTCGATTCACCAGATATTGATGCGGTCATTGTGGCTTCACCCACTCATGAGCACTTTTCTCAGATCATGATGGCCCTCGATGCCGGCAAAGCAGTCTTCACTGAAAAACCCCTGGGCGCCTCCCTTCCCGAAATCGACGCCTGCTTCAATAAGGCCTCCTCACTGGGTCTCCCGCTCTTTGTCGGATTCAATCGGCGCTTTGATCCCTCCTTCGCCAGTTTGGCCGAAAAATGCCACATGGGTGCGGTTGGCACACTTCAATTCATCCGCATCACATCCCGTGACTCGCCTCTCCCGTCCGTCGATTACATCCGCCAGTCCCACGGAATTTTTCACGATTGCATCATTCATGATCTGGACATGTTGCGTTTCATCACAAAAGAGGACCCTCTCGAAATCTATGCACTCGGCTCCAGCTTCGTGGATGGAATTGGCGCATTGAATGACTATGACAATGTTTTGGTGACACTCCGATATCCCGGTGGGCTCCTGGCATCCATCGACGTCAACAGGTTTGCGGCTTATGGATACGATCAACGGATTGAGGTCTTCGGCAACTCGGGTATGATTCAGGCTGAAAACCGGACCCCGACATCCACTGTTCTGAGTCATTCCCAGGGAATTGTCCGGCCGCCCATCGAATATTCATTCCCATCGCGCTACCGGGATGCCTACCGTCTGGAGCTGGAAGGATTTCTCACTTGTCTTCAGCACGATCTGCCAGCTCCCATTTCCCACCATGAGGTGAGAATGAGTTTCATCCTCTGCGAATCAGCTGAACAATCCTGTCGCGAATCCCGCCCCATCCGACTGGACGCCCTCCCGATTTCTGTTCCCTGAGTGAGGAGTATTCCAGTTTCCTTCCATCCATGGCAATCCCGCGCGGATGGTGGCGCTGGGGATCACGCTTCCGGCAGCCTCCAAACGGGTGCGGATTGTCCAAAGTCGGCTTGTGATTCGTTTTGGAGCAGGCTACTTTGGGTTCATGTCAGAAGCTTCTGATGGTGGCGAGCGGTCACCAATCGATAAATTTCAGGATGAGTTGAGGCGGGTGGGGGATGCCTTACCCGGGTGGCCGATGTTCCTGGCAGCCATGTTGCTTTGGTCCCTGCATTTCCACATTCACGGGAATGCAGCACGTGGATATGTCGACACGGCATCCATTTTCGGCTGGCTGAACTGGGTTTATACCGACCCGGATTCAACATACGGTCGCTATGTTCCATGGATCGTTCTCTTTCTGGTTTACTGGAAGCGCGAGGATTGGATTCACATTCCCAAACGCATCTGGTACCCGGCTGCCGCTGTCCTACTTCTGGGAGCCGTCCTCCACTACGGTGGGTATCTGATCCAACTCTCCCGCATCTCCGTCCTCGGATATTTCATTGGCCTTTATGGCATCATTGGCCTCTTCTTTGGCTTCCGCTTCATGCTGGAAATCTTTTTCCCCTTCTTTCTTTTGCTCTTCTGTATCCCACTTCCTGCAGACTTGGATGGTCTGACCTTACCATTGCGTGTTCTGGTATCGTCGATGGCTGTGGGATTTTCTGATTCCGTTCTGGGTGTCGATGTCATCCGTCAAGGAACGAATCTGGTCTGTGCCGACGGAACATTCCGCTACGACGTGGCTCCGGCATGCAGTGGCATCCGCAGCCTTACGAGCCTGTTTCTTCTCACCACCATATTCGCATTCACCGGATCTTTGTCTTTGTGGAAACGCCTGCTGGTGGTCCTTTCTGCTGTCCCACTGGCTATTTTCGGCAACTGGCTCCGTCTCACCTCGGTCATTGTGGTGGCTGAGTTCTGGGGGCAGGAAGCTGGAAAGCGCATAGAGCAAAATCTGGGCTTTCTCACCTTTGCTGTTGCCCTGGTGGGGGTGATGTCCCTTTCCAGACTTCTGGAAGGGCCCCGAATCCCCAACAGTGTTCGCCTGCAACTCCCACCTCTGACGGCCAGCCCGTTTAGGCGTCGCTGTTCTGATCACCCCGCTGCCTGACTCATGAAAAAAATATCTCAGCCTGATTATCGTTGCCGCCATCACCTGCCTGGTCCATGTCAGTTTGTCCGGTATTCAGACTCAACTGGGCAGTCCCGGTGTCGCTCTCGGCTCGGATCCCATACGCGACCGCGAGGGCAATGTGCTCCTCACCAATTCCATCGCGCTGCCACACAATGTAGGATTCTACACAGGCAGTCCTGTCCCGGTGGATCCAGCCACCGTCGATTGGCTCCCTCCAGACACCACCTTCGGATTCCGTAAATACCGCGATGTGTCCGGGTTCGAGGCGCTGACTCAGGTAGTCCTCATGAAAAGGGATCGCACAAGTATTCATAAACCTGAATATTGCCTTTACGGTGCAGGGCTCACCATCACCCGCTCGGAAACCACCACCATCCCCATGCAAAAACCCATTCCATACAATCTTCCCGTCACAAAAATTTCGGTTTCCCAGAAAATTCCTCAACCCGATGGCTCCACCATTGAAAGATCCGGCTTCTACTTTTACTGGTTTGTTTCCGAGGATCAGATTGTCCCGGGCCACAAAGACCGCATCCTGCTCATGGCCAATGATCTCCTCCGGCATGCGACCCTCAAAAGATGGGCCTACATTTCCTTCCTCTCACTCACCAATCCCGGCAATGAAGCGGATCTGGAAAGCCGCATGACGGCCCTCATTCAAGAGACGGTCCCATTCTTTCAGTTGACGTCTCCCCCCGAAAACCTCAAGATTGCTGGCCATTAATTTCATCAAACTCAAAGGGTGAATTCATAACGTTCGGGATTATGCTGAAAAAGCACAGAGACCTTAGAAACAAGATCCAGTGGTTTATTGATGGCGGGATGTTCTCTCTCGCCTTCTTTGTCGCATATTTCATCCGTTCCAACCTCCCGCCCTGGGTGCCAGTCCACCTCCTGGGCGGCACCAGTGAGATCAGCCCATTCACCGACTATCTGCTCCCGTTTATTGTCGTGATGCCGCTGTCCATTCTGGTCCTCGCCACCGTGGGGTTCTACAACAGGCCACTTCTCTCCGGCCGGAAAATGACCACTCTGCTTGCGCTCAAAGCCTGCCTGATCACCCCTCTCTGCCTGATCATCACCATGTTCCTCTCCCGGGGAAGCACAGACAATATGGCCCGAGCCGTCCCATTGATCTTCGGATTTGTCTCATTCACCTTCCTCCTCGGAAAAGAGGAGGTCGTCTCTCATGTCCTCAGGCACTCCATCTCCAAAGGCCGCTTCAGAAAACGTATCATCGTCGTCGGCTCAGGTTCCTCCATCAATGAATTCAAAAACCATCTCGCCTCACGAGGCCACAGTGAATTCGAAATCTCCGGCGTTTTTGATCCCACTTTGGAATCGCTCGACAACCTCCCGCAGGCCATTCATCACCATTCCACCAACGCCGTCGTCATCTCCGCCAAGAATATTCTGTTCAGCGATGTGGAAAAAATTGTCCATTTCTGTGAACTCGAGGGAGTCGAGGTCTGGCTGCTCGCCGATTTCATCAAAACCAATATCTCCAGAACCTCGGTCGACGACCTCTACGGCCAGCCCACTCTCGTCTTCCGCAGTGCTCCCGACCTCAACTGGCAGAGCATCGCCAAACGCGCGCTCGATTTCTCCGGTGCTTTGATCCTCCTCATCCTGCTGGCTTTCCCTCTGGCCATCGTCACTTTCCTCATCCGGGTCACTTCCCCAGGTCCCATCTTCTTTCACCAGATGCGCAGCGGCCTCAATGGAAAACCCTTCCGCATGTACAAATTCCGATCCATGGTCACCAATGCCGAACAGAAGAAACATGAACTCGCCCAGTTCAATGAAATGTCCGGCCCGGTCTTCAAAATATCCAATGACCCCCGCGTCACCCCATTCGGACGATTCATCCGCAAATACTCCATTGATGAACTGCCTCAGCTATACAATGTGCTCCGCGGCGAAATGAGCCTCGTCGGCCCGCGTCCTCTCCCAGTCGATGAAACCCTTGCCTTCGACGATTATTCCCACCGCCGCAGACTCTCAGTCAAACCCGGCCTCACCTGCCTCTGGCAGATCTCCGGTCGCTCCAACCTCACCGATTTCTCCGAATGGGTCCGACTTGATCTTGAATACATCGATAACTGGAATTTCTGGCTCGATCTCAAAATCCTGATCTACACCATCCCGGTCGTCCTGGCTGGCGCCGGTGCCAAATGATTCCTCAATCCCCGCCATGCTCCCCGCTTCCAACCTCCTGACCATCCTGGAAAATAGATCAATAACAAGTGTAGGTGATCTGTTGACATCTGATTCGGAACCCGTTAATTTACCCCATCAACTCCGTGACGCGAATGCGAAATTCTCACTTTAGTCTTTTTTCGTTTGACCGCGGCAGGATAACTCAGTTAAACCACTCCCCGATCTCGTCACCAGTGGATATTCCCTCAGGGGATATTCTGGGTCATGGGATCAATTGAAAAGTAGGCTTATGGCAGACAGCCCAACATTTATCAGTATCAACTTTGGCATGGGTAGCCTCAAAGTGGCGGAATTTGACCGCCTCGGCGATGGTATGCTCTTTTTGCGGGATTACGTTGTGCGCCCTCTCGGATTCGAGGGCAGTATGGAGAGCCGGCGCGAGGCCACGCTCCAGACCGCCATCAGCGAAATATTTGCCGAACGCCAGTATGCCCCAGGCATGGTCACTGTTGTGGCGCCGGGATTTCAGGTATTTTCCAAAACCATTAAATTCCCCAAGGTCGACAATTCGAAAGTTTCCCAGCTGATCCAGTACGAAGCTCAGCAGAATATTCCTTTCCCTCTGGAGGAGGCCGTCTGGGATAAGCAGCAGCTCCCTGGCTCGGATTCTGAAGTGGAAGTCCTTCTGGTCGCCATTAAGAAGCCTCTGGTGGAGAGCCTCGGGCGCATCTGTGAATCCGTCAAACAGGAGATTACACTGATCGACGCTCCCGCCACCGCACTTCTCAACGCTTTCAAATACAATTACCCGGATTACGAGGGCACTTCCCTGATCCTTGATATTGGAGCCAAGACCAGCAATGTCATCCTGGTCGAGGGAGATAATTTTTTCCTTCGCTCTGTGAACATCGGTTCAGAAAATATCACCCGGGATTTCAGCACGGAGTCCAAACTCCGGTTCCCGGAGGCGGACCAGATCAAAGTGGAGCAGGGATTTGTCGGGTTGGGTGGAGCCTACGAGGATCCGAAAATGAGCATCAGGCCGCCATCTCCAAAATCGCCCGGCAGGTGATGACCCGCCTCAGTATCCAGGTGACCCAGACCGTGCAATTTTTTCAGAAGCAGCAGAAAGGTTCCAAGCCATCCCGCATCCTCCTGGCTGGTTCCGCTTCATCCATGGCCTACACCGCCGAGTTCTTCAGCGAAAAACTCGAGCTGGAGGTGGAATATTTCAACCCGTTCCGCAACATTGAAGTCGATCCCGAGATTGCCGAATCCCTGGCTCCCGTGGCTCACGGGTTTGGTGAAGTGGTGGGGGCCGCCATCCGGCAGGTGGCTCAATGCCCGTTTGAACTCAACCTCATCCCGAAAAGTTCACAGCAGGCACGGGATTTTTCCCGCAAACAGCCATGGATCTTTGCCAGTGCAGCCGTCCTGGCCGCCTCTTTCGGAATTTTTGGTGTCCTCCTGATGCAGGTCACCAAAGAGACTCTCTCCGCGGTTGAGAATATTCAGTCCAACGTCACCCCGCTCCAGGACAAAGACCGTGAGCTTTCCAGCGCCATCTCCGACATCAGCACGCTGACCAACAAAATCGCCCAACTCCATGAGATCCGCTCCCGTCAGGCCATCCTGCCTGAAGTGCTATCCGAGGTTCGCCGGATCCTGCTCGAAACTGAACAACAAATTGGTGGACCTTCAAATTCCATGGGTATCTGGGTTCACCAGATGAACTTCGGAACTCTCGCCAAGTCTGTCGACCCGAACATAGCAAGCAGCGAGGACGGAGATAGTGAGGATACGGCCAGTGAGAAATCCAGCGTCCCTCAGATGTCCGCGGAAATGATGAAAATCTACGGTCTGGGACCCGGTGGCTATGATCCTTACGGTGGGCTCAGTATGGGCGGACCTGGCGCCGGCTCTGAATCCTCCGATGAGGAAGCCGTTGAAGAGGAGGAGGAAGGGGATGGGATACGCAAAATCACCCTGCTCTGCACTGCCCTCAATCGCAAACGCCTCGATGCCACTGCCAATACCCGTCTGGCTCAGACTGTGCTTCAGAACATCAAAGCCAGTCCGCTTTTCACCGATCGCACCACCTTGGCCAGCAGTATTCCCGATGTCAAAGAGGAGGATCGAACCTTCGATTTCGATCTGATCGTCTACCTTGCCAAACCACTCTGACCCCCGGACTCACTCACACTCAAACTCAATATTTCTTCCTATGGAATGGGTAAAACAAAATCTAAAATTCGTGATTGGGCTGGCTGTCGCCGTGCTGCTCATCGGAGGGGCCGGATACTTTGCATTTCTGCAATATAATTCCTTCACTCAATCCCAGCAGACCCTCCAATCCGAGCGCAGCACGTGGGAGGGACTCGAAACCAAATCCCCTCACCCGGGCACTCCGAATCTGGATAATATCCGAAGCGCCACCAACGATCTGGCTCGCGTTCAGCAACTTTTTGACACCACACAACGCCTCTTCCGCCCGGTGCCGCCAATCACCATATCCAATGCTTTTGATCTGAACATCGCCGTCAACCGCACCATCTCCAGCCTGAACAAACAGGCATCACTCTACGGTGTCACCGTCCCGAACAGCTATAATTTCACCTTCCGCGGGCAAAAGGAAGTGATCGATTTCAAGTCCAAAGGATCCATTCCAAAATTCGCTTACCACCTCAACAATGTCGAGAAACTGGTTCAGGCAGTCTACAATGCCCGGGTACACTCACTTGAATCCATCAAGCGCGTCCGTGTCGATGAGACCGATGAAAATTCCTTCGGAATCATGCAGAATCTGGGTATGACCCAGGATGAATTCCTGCTCTACACCCCATATGAAATCTCATTCAAAGGATTCAGCTCGGAACTGGCCTCTGTCCTGGAGAACCTCACCAACTCCGAGGACGTCTATATCGTCAAAGCCATGAATGTGGAGCCAACGGATCTGCCTGTGCGTCCTCAGGAAAACCGCAGGAATTTCTCCCGTCAGATGACCATGCCACCGCAAGGACTGCCAAATCCATATGGGCAGGCGGGCCCCTATGGGACTACCAACCCATACGGCACGGGCAATCCTTATGGTTTAGGCAGACCCGGTGAAATGGCCAATACCTATGGATCCGGTGCCGCAGGGCAATATGGCGCCAGTGGTAATCCAACACCTTCCATGGGAGATCCATACGGTGGTCAGTATGGTGCCAGCCCCTTCGGCGGCCAATATGGTGGCGCCAGCGGCAATCCCGCTCCACCCATGGGCGGCCAATACGGCGGCCAGTATGGCGCCAATCCCTACGGTGGCCAATATGGTAACCCCTATGGTATGGGTCCCATGCAGCCACAGATCATGACCCGTCAAAAGGAAACCTCCGAAAAATATGTCATATCCGAGAATCCACTTTTGTTCGAGGTTCAGGTTCATCTTGTCCAGTATTTCGAAGATGCGGAACTTGCAGCCGCCTTGCTGTCCGTTGCTGAAGAAGGCTCTGGCTCATCCGAGGATGAGGACAGTGGTTACTCCTCTAGCGGTCGTAGCGGCGGAGATGATGAGTGATTCACCACTCCTGCCTCCAGAATTTTGCTTATATCAACCACCCATTTCACTACATCTGATTCCGAATACACACATTTTTTGACACGATGAATTTTCTCAAGGATCACTTCGAAAAGCTTATCTTGGTGCTGGTACTCATCCTTTCCGTAGGCGGAATCGGTTTCATAATCACCAATATCTCCGCCAGTAAACAAAGAATCAATGAGGCTGTCCAGTCTCCAAGAATGTCCCCATCAGAATACGAATCCACGGACATATCCGGGTTTGAAAAGGAATACCAGGCCATATCCCAACCCATTCAGGTCGCGATAACAGGCTCCCACGAACTTCTCAACCCGGTCCGCTGGGAGGACATTAACGGCACTTTGGTCCGTTCATCTGAGTTGGGTATCAAATCTCTTTCTGTTACTTCCATAAAACCCCTCTACCGTCGAATTGTGTTTGTCCGATCCACCGAATACGGACAATCCACCAGATATGTGTTGGAAATTACGGAAGAAGGCGCTGACTCAGTCGGTCAGCGGAAACCAACCAAACGCACCTTTGAGGTTGGTAAGGAAATTAAAGGCGTACCATACATCCTTGAACGGGTGGATGGTGCCAGAAATGCTCCCAACCGGTTCGTCGTCGTTGTCGAAGATGAATCCACCGGAGTCAAAGATAAAGTCGAACTCACCCCAGATGCACCTTATGAATCCATCGTCGGGTATGCTGCTGACTTTATCCACACCCCAACTGACAGGATATTCTCCGATCAGCGGGTTAATGATACGCTCAAATTCGATGATGCCACTTATGACATCGTCGCCATCACTAGCACTCAGGCTACCCTGGAAAATAAATCCGGAAAAAGAACAACATTAGACTTTAATATTACCCAGTAATCCCTATGCTACTTGCTCAACTTATAGCGATGCCAATGATCAGAAGGACCTTAACAGTCGTCAGCCTCCTGTGTGCTCTTACCGGGGTTTCACTGACTTCCGCCCAAGGACAAACCTACTACGATACCTCCGCAGCCGAAGCTGAAGCCATCTTACGTGCTGAAGCCTCCATCCTACTTAATAGGAAATTGTCGGAAGCCAGTAGCAGCGAAGCCCGTGGCGATATAGAACAAGCCCTCAAAGAATACAACGAAGCTCTCGAATATGCCCAGCGCATAGGTGAAGGCGTCAATCAGATCGATCAATCATTGGCTGTCTCCGGCGTGAGTCGGAATGCCATGATCATCGCCAACAGAGCCATCGCGGTTCGCGACTTCGATCAGGCAAGTTCACAGATCAACCGCGTCCTCAAAATCGATCCAACCAACGCTGAAGCTCAGGCACTCAAACCATCCGTGGATGCTTCACTTGAATCCATCCGGGGAAAACGCCCAAGTGCCGAAGTTCTTTCCAAACTTCCGGCCATCCGTGAACAAAAGCTTCAGGCTCAAACTCTCGTCCAGGACGCCCGCGTTCTGATTGATGCAGGGAAACTCGAGGAAGCCCAATCCATTCTTGAGGAGGCACAAAAACTCGATCCCTCATCCCAGGCCGCCCTCTATTTCATCAATATAGTCCGCGAAAAAATGTACAGCCTCCAGATTCAGAAGAATGAGGCCCAGTTCAAGACCAAAATTAATGATATCGCCAGTGAAAAGTCCTGGCCGGTCAACAAGGATGGACTCTCCATCCCCAATACCTTTGCTTACACTAACCTGGTCCACACCAGCCAGGGGAGAAGCCGCATCCTGAACAAACTCAACAAGCTGGTGATCAAAGAGGCCTTTTTCGACGGCATTCCATTGTCAGAAGTCGTCACCTTCCTGAAGGAGGAATCCAAAAGCCGCGATATCGATGGCGAAGGGCTCAATTTCATGATCAATCCTTTCGTAGACAACACCATTCTTTCCGCTTTCCCATCTCAGACAGATGAGTTTGGTCAGCCGGTTGCAAACACCGCCTCGTTCGATGTTGTGGATCTCAAATCCGTAACCATCGAGATCAATCCTCCTCTGAGCAACATCACTTTTGCGGATCTTCTCGATGCCATTTCCAAGGTCGCTTCCTCACCCATCAAATGGTCGCTCGAAGATTATGCAGTGGTTTTCTCACAAAAGACGGCTCAGACCTCTCAGCTTTTCACCCGTTTCTTTCAAATCAACCCCAACACCTTCCAGCAAGGTCTGGCCAACGTTATTGGTATCCCGTTCGGTGCTGTCGATAACGCCCAAGGTGGCG
>JAJOIW010000102.1 GCA_021209225.1 Verrucomicrobiota bacterium | reverse complement strand
GAACCCAAAAACTTCCCGGGAAATGGGTCCCGGAGCAATGACCCACTCATCAGAGAGTGCCACATCAATTCCCAGTGGAGTCAGGGATTGACCAGCCAGCCAGCGCACCTGGTTCAGGTCTGATGGCTCATCGAAAATCCGGATCTCATCCAGGTAACCATTAAAAGGGTCACTTGAAGAATTATTGAGCCGGGTGACAGCAAATGTCAGTTCATTGATTTCATGCAGTCCCCGGAGAAACGCCATGGTTCCAGATGCCTCAATCGATCCATCCAGGTAGAGACTGAATTCCCCCGATGCTTTGGAGACAATGGCCAGGTGATGCCATTGATTATCATCGACTCTCCGGCTTCCTTCTATCCCATCCGGGTTCACTTGACTGGGAGTCTGGCGGAATGCGGCCAATCGACCATCCTGAAGGACAACTCTGAAAAATTGATTTGCCGATGTGAGGTGGCTGGCGCAGAAAAGGGTTTGCGGGGAATCGGAACCGGTTCTGAACCAGAGGGAGATGGTTCCTTGTGGCAGGGTGCGGAAAATTGCGGCGTGAGGACTCAGCCGTAAATACCTGTCCGATCCATTGAAGAATGCGGATTTCCCCTGCACACCCTGGATTAAGGTCGAGACATTGCGGTGGAACATGGATCGGTTGAACGCACTCGAATCCGGGAAACTTCCTCCCACCAGTTCATCGAGGGACCAGTGCCCCAGAAGCCCGCCAGTGGATGCCAGGGCAGGATCAGGCACATCCACCAACACAATCACTGACAGTCTGGTTTCATAGCCCGAGTCGCTCACGGTCACGGCAATCTCATAGCTCCCTTCGGATTCCGGCGTGAATCGGGCCGTTTCGCTTTCTGGGTTCTCAAGTGTCCATTGGGAATTGGAGGGGGAATCCACAACGTCCCATTGGATGCGTGTCTCCTGATGGAGCGGTGGAAGATCGGCCGGGTATGTTTTCACCGATAAACCCAGAGTATTTCCCGGTTTTGTCCGCATCATCCAGGCGAGAGAAGATCGGCCAGAGGAAGGACAAAACTGACATAATTGGTCATGCGCTTACCTGCGGCATCTTCCGCGACATATTCAATACTTGCCAGGCCGCGCGCATCATCATCCGGGGTGAATGAAATCGTGCCGGTCAAAACATTCCGTGGGCGCCCATCGGTTGCCACAACAAGCCTTTCTGTGGCGAGTCGACCTTTGCCTGAATCCAACAGCCTCGCAGATACCAGTGAATAGCTGTAATTGAAACTCGCGATACCCACAGACTCTTTACCCGTCGTGCCTATACCCGTGGAAACTGTCAATGGGGACACTCCAATATATCCGGCGAGTGCATCGTTTGTCAGGGGATTCAGACTGACGGTTCCCATGGATTTATTCCAGACAATGATGTCATTGGATGTCTGCGAATAGGCATCGACATAGTTCAGACGCACGACAAAGCTGCCACCTCCCTGCTGATAGCGGAAGGTATCTGATCCGGTGGCATCTGGATTGGCCCGCACCACAATGAGATCCGGCTCATCCACACTGATGTGGACCAGAGCTTGAGGTGGCTGAGTATTGATGACGACATTGCCCGTCCGCTGGCCTTTAAAGGAAATGGAATCCCCCGGAGCCAATGTCCAGGTATTGAGCGGTGAGGATTGCGCGACAACGACCGCGACATCCCCCTTGTGCAACCAGCCACGTCCGGAATTTCCAATGGATCCCTGCAGGCTGTAACTGAAAAATGCCGTCCCCACATAGTCCGGTGAAGGAGAAAAAAGCAGCTCATGACCAGCGACTTCAACCTTGCCGGCATGCGGTGGATGAATCCGACTGACTTCACGGATGGATAACTGATTCATCCCTCCATTGGGGACAGTCGGAGAATCGTTATCCAAAACCGATATATATACCGGTTCACCTATGGAGGTGGTGGCCGAATCATTCAAGGCAAAAGGAATTTCAGCAGGATGCCTCATGAGAACGGTACCTGGCAACCGGTTTGCGGCATAATTGAAGATGGATCTGGCAGATGTTTCATTGGGTTGAACTAAAGTGAAGAAATCACGGTTCCCTCCCCCATTGTCAAAAGCATTCATGATGCCTCCCTGGCTGTGTTCGGATCCCAGGTTGTGGCCCATTTCGTGGGCCAGGGTGGCCCATCCGGTTCCAGTCTTGATGAGAGCGACCGAGGCAGGGCTTTGAATGCTCCGCACATAGGCGATGCCGAGGGTATTGCCAGTGAGGCCGGCTCCCCATTTCACGGCCGAGGACCAGCGAAACACATTCTGTGGCCTTTCATCGACACACCATTGACCGAAATCCTCCAGTGAGGATGGAATATCGGTGTAGGCGGATGTGCTTGGAGTCAAAATAATTTCCTGTATATACAGGCGGATACCTAACTGGTTCTCATAGACGCTGGCGACATTGGCGATCATGGCGAGAGTCTCGGAAGTGCGTTGTTGCAGGATGGCGGTGGTGGAGCCCGCGGTCGCAGATTTGTCGAGCACGGCCAGCATGAACATGGGTTTAAGTGACTGTTCGTATTGGTCTCCGCCGGGCACTGGTTGCACATACTTTTCCAATTTTCCATTTTCCGGATTGTATCCACCCTGTTCCAGGATGACGGGCTCTATGGACATCCGGGTGGCGCCACTCCAATCATAGGGCAAAGAGGATCCAGACCTGGATTGGATCACACATTGGCCAGTGGCTGGGTCATGATGGCAATTAAACCGCTGGGATTCAGATGATAAGGTCAGCCCTTCAAAAACCTCACCTTCAGAATCCACTGAGCGGAACACCACCATAGAACCATCGATGGACGTCCGCGTCCCGGATAATGCCCCGTCGACAATAGCCATAGTATAATGCACCCCACTCAAGTCCGGGGTATGATTCTGGACCGGAATTCCAGAATAGACTCCAATGCCCCAATGCGCTTCATTCTCCTGCCCGACCGATAGTTGAAAGTTTTCAGCCAGGAGAACCTGTGGCCTGAAGGCAATTTTTTCGGAGACATTGCCCCAGGAAATTTCGAGTGGAGTGCCCATTTCCACTGCGGTCACCAATTGAGCCAAACGCGGATGGAATGCCCGCTCCGGATTATATTCAATCTCATGAAGCTGCGGCTCCTGTGGTGTGCTTTCAGTGACTGGTGAGATCGGGGAATCCTCTTCAGCATCCTCACGGACCGCGGATTCCTCAGATATGGGGCTCTGAATGATCGGGGCCGGCAAGTCGGAGATTTCCAACTCCCGGGGGAACTTTGAGTGGTCCCAGGCCATCCAGGTCAGCCCGAGGAGAAGAATAAAGAATCCGGAAGTGAAAAATTGTATCTGTGGTCGATTCATTCGGTCGTTGAGAAACTTAGATCATATCTCGGCATTTTGGAATGGGCACTTTGATGAAAATCCGGGGAAAGAGATCCCGGGATTTCAGCGGCACGGGGAATTTATGGGGTCGGGGAGGTCCGAATCAACTGATCGATGGCTTCGTATACCATCCTGGCGAGGATCCTGTTTCCCTGGTTGGAAAAATGCACATCCCCTGGCCCACGGGATAGTTCCGTGAATTGTGTATATAATCTGGAATGGAGATCATTGACAGGAATGTGAAATTCATTCATGACCAGGGCGGCGACGCGGTTGTATGCGACTTCATCACCTGCAAACCTGCCGGATTCCCCTTCCGGCACCGGGGTGGTGGAGGCCCATATCAGGCGGGCCCCGGTCGAACGGAGTTTGGCAACCAGTAATCGCAAATGGCTTTCGTAATCCTGCAGGGACGTCGTGAGTATCCCATTGATTTTATCGCGGTGCCCCTGATTCCGGGAATCGGGATGGCGATAACATAAATCCCATAATCCCCAATTGAAATGGATGACATCCCAGGTCTCTGTTCCGAGCCATTCATCGAGGTGATCCAGGCCATACCGGGTATATCGCGCATTTCCCGGATTGTGATGCAAACTCCACCGGTCTTGAACCATGGACTGCAATGGCCCCATGAATCCGATGGATATGGAGTCGCCAATGATCAGAACCTTGGGGCGGGAATGGGTTTGCCGGATATCCGTTTCACTTTCATTTTCCGCACGGGTGGACGTCGATGACGTGCTGGGGTCACCAGGATTATTCTCAACCAAAGTCGCGGTCCCAGCGGATGAAAAATGGAAAATGCTCAATGCGGCACTCAAGCACAGACTCCATGCCAGCAGACACTTGGGGATCAGACTTCTCATATTCGTGGGATCTTCAATATCAGAGAGTGGGCGGGGCGGCAAATTCTCCAGCGTATTAGTGAATTGCTAATTCCTGAGTGGTCCAATACGATTCGCCAAAACTTGAATCCCAGAAAGACCTGATTGTGATGAATACAAAGAAATTTTGGATGGTTTTGTTGTTGTTGAGTGGGCTGAGCCCCTCATTGTCAGCGCTTCAGGAAGTCCCATCCCTGGCAGACTCGTTAAAAGGAAAAACGGATCAAGTGGTCCAGGAGACAACTGAATCCGCCAGCGACACAGTCTCAGCCACTATGGAAGAAGTTCGTTCAGAACTCCCTTCCGCCGGCCAGGAAATTGGAGACTCAACCCCCGTTGAGAGAGCAGTGGAGGCCATCAGCGGAACAGCCGCACAAGCATCTGATGGCGCAAAGGAGGTTGTCGGGAAAATCGGATCCATTGCCACCAACGCTGTGACTCAGGTTAAAAATGCGGCTGAGGAGGTATTGGAATCCACCGGGGTTCCAGTCACAGAGGATGGCAGAATCACGGGGGAATCACCGGAGGATATCCATTCCAAGGGGACTGAGTCCGTCACTAATGCCGCGGAAATTCTGGCTGCCCCGGTCACCGCTCCCCCCAACGTCAGACTCCGCCCCCGAATGCGGAAAATCCCTTCCAATCCAAAGACGGAGG
>JAJOIW010000034.1 GCA_021209225.1 Verrucomicrobiota bacterium | reverse complement strand
GATGACTCAGGGCTTACATATATTATCCAATATTGAGACGGTGTGGGGCATTTCCCGTCTGGATCGATCCGGTGTCTGGAGGTTTGACCCGGCCACCGGCCGATTGGACGGATTCTTCAACGGAGCAAAAGCCGGGCACAATTGCTGGGGAGTGGCTTTTGATGATCAGAATCAGATTTTCCACAAGACCGGGGACAGGCCACATGGATATTATTCCCTGCCTGGCTTATTTCCCATAGCTGACCCCGTTGAGTACCATCCGCTTGGTTCCCTGTTTCAGACCCCGATGAAGACGACGTCCCTCGATTTTGTGGGAACGAAACGTCTTCCTTCCAACCTTCAGGGATCAGCTATCCTGGGAGGGTTCATGAAACACACGGTTGAGAGTTACCAGGTTCTCGATGATGGCGCTGGATTCCGTTCAGTCCAGCAACCCGATATTCTCACCTCCTCCGCGGAAGAATTCAGACCAGTCGATGTCTCCATCGGGCCGGATGGGGGAATTTATGTGTGCGACTTTCACAATAAACTGATCGGTCATTACCAGACCTCCTATCGGGATCCATCCCGGGACCATTCACACGGCCGCATCTGGCGCATTGCCCACCCAGCCTCCGTTGCCTCCGATGCATCCCCCAAGCCTGCACTGAATTCCAATCTCACACAGCTTGTGCGGGATATTGCCTCGGAGGATCGCTGGATCCGCCATCGGGCTAAAAGGATTCTTTTTTATGCCGAGCGGAGCCAGGTGATATACCACATGGACGAATATGGCGAATCTCTGGAAAAGAATCCCGACCAGTTCCACCAATGGCTTATGCATGCATTTGGCATCTATCGCAGACACCAGGCATTCCGTCCTGAATGGATCCTGACCCTGTCCCAGTCCCCACAACCGGATCATCGGGCCTACGCATCCCGCATCGCCGGATACTTCGGATTGACCGAAAGAGTCCAGGCATTGTCCCGTGACTCAGATGCACGAGTGCGGCTCGAATCCCTTGCCGCCTCGATCCACCTGCCTGCCATGGATGCTTTCGCCGTCTTCCTCGAGGTTTTTTCCCGCCCAAGAGACCGCTTCCTCGATTACGCACTGGCAAACGCGGTTCGTTTTTTTGAAACCTCCTGGGCGGACAAACTCCCTTCAGAGACACCGATCCTGCCTGAGGGTGCCCAAGTATTTATCGCGCAGAACAGTCAGAAAAATGCCTCCCAGGAATCTCCGGGTCAGAAAATTTACACATTGGTTTGTTCCAACTGCCATCAACCGGACGGACTGGGCATCCCGGGAATCTACCCCCCGCTGACTGGCAATCCTCGCATTGCCGGCGACCCGGAATGGCTCATAAAAATCCTCCTGCATGGACTTTCCGGCCCTCTGGAAGTGTCCCGGACCACTTACAATAACTTTATGCCACCCAGTGGACTCACTGACGAATCGATCGCCACAGTCCTGAATTTTGTCCGCCATCGATTTGGCAATGCGGAAAATCCACCCGTTTCTCCCCAGTCCGTCGCTCAAATCCGCGCCCTTCATGGCACCCGATCCCAACCATGGAATTCAGACTGAATCCTATCCACCTCATCTGATCGGGTTGTTTATGGGGGATTGGCGGAGAGGGTGCGAATCGAACACACCTGAGCTGTTGAAGCAACTCACAACGGTTTTGAAGACCGCGAGGGCCACCAGGCACCTTTCACTCTCCATTCCGACTATCGCAGTTTCCGACCACCAGTGGCCAGCCAATTGAAACAGCCGTTTTTAGTGTGAAATTTTGCTTGCGTGTTTTGGATGAGATGGTCGTCATGTTCAACGGAACATGAAAGAGACCACGTGCTGGAGATAGAACAAAAGATTAAAGCAGTTTTCGAGGAAACAAATGGGGCATTGTTGAACCTCAATGGCCTGGCCGCTCAATGTGGTGTCAACCGGCGCAATATGGACGAATTTGAAGCCCTGGTCGAATCGCTCGTGCAACGGGGGGGACCTGATCAAACACGGGAGTCGGCGCTACGGATTGGCTGAGCCAGGCGATTATGTTGAAGGTCGCTTCAAACAGCAGCGCAATGGAGATGGTATGGTCATCGTCACCGACGAATCCATGCCCGATATCTTTATCCCTTCCGCATGTCGCGGCGGCGCCTTTCTCAATGACTGGGTACGGGTCAAAGTCAGAAAATCCAAAGAATCCGAAAAGACAACCTACCAGAATCACGAAGTCCGCGGCACTATTGTCTCCGTGCTCAATCGGGCATTCGCCGAAGTCGTGGGGACATACAGTCAGGAAAAAAATAAGGATGCCTGTATTCCGGATGATCCCCGATTCCCGTCCCTGGTGTGGATTCTTTCCAGGAAGGCAAAGTTGGATCCTGCCCTGGGAGATAAGATCGTCGTTCAGATTGAAGATTATGGGAACGGGTCGCAGCCCCCATCCGGCAAACTCGTTTCCGTTCTGGGCCCCCCCGATGGCAAAGGCGTGGATATTGCCGGCATCATCCGCCAGTATTCCCTTCCTGGAAAGTTCCCTAAAAAAGTCCTTCTCGAATCCCAGGAATTACCGGAATTCCTCACAAAAAAGGATTTCCAGGGACGCGTTGACTGCACCAAAGATCTGGTCATCACAATCGATCCCGACGATGCCCGGGATTTTGATGACGCCATCAGCGTGAAACGTTGCACCAACGGGAATTTCAAAGTATGGATCCACATCGCCGACGTATCCCATTTCGTCAAACCTGGCTCAGAATTGGATATAGAAGCAAAGGAACGGGGAAACTCCACCTATTTGGTGGATCGTGTCATACCCATGCTCCCCGAATCCTTGAGCAATGGATTATGTTCACTTCAACCCAATGTCGACCGGCTCACGAAATGTGTTGAAGTCGACATCGACCCGAATGGGGTGGTGATTGGATATAAACTCTATTCGGCCGTGATTCACAGCCGTCGCCGCTACACCTACGAGGAGGCCTATGATGTGCTCCAGGGAAAAGCTCAGTCCGATACAGACCGCATGATTCAATTGGGTTGGCAAATCGCGGAGAAACTGCGCAACCGCCGCATTCAGAAAGGGGCTCTGGATCTCGATTTTCCCGATAGAAAAATCCGCCTGGATGCCTCGGGGAATGTCAAATCGGTCGACTTGATGCACAATGATGAGTCCCACCAGCTTATCGAGGAATTCATGCTCCTGGCAAATGAGTGTGTCGCCAAAGAATTAAGAAAAACAAATGTCCCATCCATCTTCCGCATTCATGAAGATCCAGCCAAAGAACGACTGCGGGAACTGGAACTCCAGATGCGTAAAAGCCAGATCCATGTCAGTGGATTACATCGACCCGGGCAATTAAATAAACTCATATTAAAAATCAAGTCCCATCGGGCGGCCTCAGCCCTCTCGGTTTCTGTCCTCAGAAGCATGAAGCGGGCTAAATACTCAACCAAACCCTGGGGACATTTCGGGTTGGCTAAAAAAGATTATACCCACTTCACCTCGCCAATCCGTCGATACGCCGATTTAATTGTCCACAGGTGTCTATTTGAAAAAATCAAAGTGGATGCGCTATCCATGTCCAGGATAGCGGACCACATATCGACGACTGAGCGCAATTCGGCCGATGCGGAATACGACAGCCGCATCGTCAAGCTGCAGCGCTACCTGGAAGTCATGAAAAATGACCCGGTCCGCGGAAGATTCAATGCCCTGGTCACCGAAGTGCGCTCAAAGGGCCTCATGGTTGATCTGCCCGAATTGGGTATCAGCGGCCTGGTCCCAATCCGAACCCTGGGCACAGACAGCTTCAGGTTTTCTCAGGCGAATTCCACCATCTCAGGGAAGCGCACTGGCGTCACATACCGGATCGGGAGCCCACTCCTTGTCTCCGTGCTCAAAATTGATAAAGCCAACCGATTCTTTGATTTTGCCCTCGCACCAACCAGTCATCGCGGCAATCCCACGTCATCGCCCACCGGAACCAGATCCTTCGCAACCCACAAATCCCGGACTACCAAAACAGCCTCCACCAGGAAAACTGGCAAAACTCCAAAATCTTCCACATCACCTACAAAAAAGAAACCAGGGATTTCCATCTCCACCTCCCGGACTGGCACATCATCCCAGTCCGCCGGGCCACGCCAGAACAAATCAGCGGCTCCCATTCCGGTCGTCCGATCCGAATCCAAATCCTCATCCTCCCGGAGCCAGTCCCGGACCACGAGAAATTCCATTTCACAATCCGCATCACAAAGCTCATTCCGACCCAAATCAAAGTCATCCAGCCGCCCGAAAACCGGATCCAAATCAAAGTGATCCGGGGTTCAGCTTCTTCAGAAATGAACAAGTAATTCAACGCGTTGCATCATGAGTGATTCACTGCCTCATTCAATACAATCAGGCCCGGCGAACATTTCCACGAGACCGGCTGAGATGCGGGATGTTTCACGCATATGTGAAATATATAATCAAAGCATCCTGACTGTGGCGACGTATGATATAGACCCGGAACCAGTAGATAAGCGCTACCAGTGGCTTCTGACCATGGAAAACAGCAATATGCCCGTTATTGTTGCAACCAACAGGAATGAACATGTTGTCGGTTGGGCATCACTCTCACTTTTTAATACCCGGCCAGGATTTATCCATACCCTTGAAAATGCCATTTACGTCTGCTCATCCTCCAAAGGCATCGGTGTCGGGCGATTGTTGCTCAAAAAACTGATTGAAATCGCCGCAGAGCGGGACACTCACAGCATCATCGCGAAAATAGACAGTAGCAATACTCCAAGCATTCAACTTCACACCAGCCTCGGGTTTGTTCACGCTGGAGTACTCAAAGAAGCCGGCTTCAAATTCAATAAATGGCTGGATGTCATTATGATGCAGTACATGTTCTGACCAGCCTGATTCCAAGCCAGTCACCAGGAGATCCATTTTTCTCCCGTCATCCCCAGTCAATCACGGGTTCAACAGTTCACACTCATTCTGCCTCGAGGACATAGTCCTGTGTGTCCACTTTGAATATTATGAATGTGGGGTTTTCAGGTCGGATGGAAATGGATTATTCATCCGGATTTTCAAGCAACAGGTTGTCTTCAGTGATCTCATCAGGAAAGGAGACAATGATTGTATTCACCATATTTGTGGACCAGTAATTATTATCCAGCAGCCACTTTTGAACGAATCTGGCGATACTTTTCCGCGCTGTATCTTTGATTAAAGCGACATGTTGATCGTCTCCCGCATACATTCTCACCGTTGGTGTGATGATCCGCATCAATTCATCCAGGGCGTCCTGAGAATCAAACCGCAACCACCCGCGTGAAGAAAATTTCTCAATGCGGTGCGTGTGGATCGCCGGTGGTTGTGTCGGACGGATTCTCGGAGCTGTCACCACGCAGATACTGTCTTTCACATCCAGTTTCCAGGTATCTTCCAACTGGACATGATATCGATATGTCACTGGAACCCTCACCTCAGCCACCGTCGTCCCCAAATCCAGATAGTCCCAGGCAATGCGTTTACTCGATTCACTTCGAAAGGATTCGGTCGATTCAAAACTTGCCACTTCCAATTGATTTCCTCCGGCGGAAATTCGGCTGGGGAGTTGGGTGAGAAAGGACTGGGATATGTGAGCACTTGAAAACGTGTCCAATGCTTTGCCAACCTGCTCAGAAACCTCGCTGACCTTATTGCGGCCCCCTTTGAATATCGACACCGTCTGGCTGATGGTGATCCAATAGGCCACCAGTCCAATAAGTCCAAGGACCATGAACGTCACGGGCCATCTCCACGGACTCGAATGATGAACATGTTGAGTCACAACTGCCGGCTCAGGTAGGGAAACCCTTTCATTTCCCAGCTGGGCAGGTGCCTCAGGTTCCGTGCTCTTTGGCATTCCAGTCACCGCTTTGTTGATCTCTGCGTCATCGCTCATGGTTCTCTCTCCTGATGGATCCGTTCACTTGTATGGATACTTCTGGTGGGGAATTCGTCCATTGTAATTTTGGGCACATTGTGGAATGGTCGATATTAAAACTCAGCGTGTCCGGGAGTTCTTGCAAATGGAATCACGTCGCGAATATTGCTCACGCCCGTGACAAACATCAGCATTCTTTCAAATCCCATACCAAATCCACTGTGGGGCACTGTCCCGTACCTCCGCAAATCACTATACCACCAGTAATCCTCCGGACTCAGTCCGGCTTTCTCCAGGTTCTTCACCAGCACCTCCGGTCTTTCCTCACGTTGAGAGCCTCCGATAATTTCTCCAATTCCCGGAACCAGAACATCCATGGCTGCCACCGTGATGCCATCCTCATTGCGGCGCATATAAAATGGCTTAATGATCTCAGGATAATTCCGGACAATGATGGGACATTTAAAGTATTCCTCGGTCAGAAAACGCTCATGTTCGGATTGAAGGTTGGATCCAAATTCAACTGCATAATCAAATGCGCGCCCACTCTCCTTGAGAATCTGAACCGCTTCCGTATATGTGACTCGTTGAAACTCCATCTCCATCACGGAATTCAATCGATCCATCAGTCCCTTATCCACATATTTGGAAAAAAGGTCCATATCGTCAGGGTTATTCTGCATGGCATCCCGGATGAGGTATTTGATGAAATCCTCTGCCAGATCCATATTCCCATGGATGTCACAAAATGCCATCTCAGGTTCGATCATCCAGAATTCTGCTGCATGCCTGGATGTATTTGAATTCTCGGCCCTGAAGGTTGGTCCGAATGTATAGACATCCCCAAGTGAACAGGCAAATATCTCAGCTTCCAACTGCCCGCTGACAGTGAGATATGCTGCTTTGTGGAAAAAATCTTTGGTCTCATCAATGCGCTGATCCGGCTTCCTCGGTGGGTTCTCCATATTCAACGTGGTGACCCGGAACATTTCTCCAGCTCCTTCACAGTCACTGGCTGTGATGATGGGGGTGTGCACATATTTAAATCCCCGATCCTGGAAAAAGTTGTGCACCGCATATGCCAACCGGCTCCTCACACGAAATATCGCCCCAAATAAATTTGAACGCGGCCGCAAATGAGCTATCTCCCGCAAATATTCAAGACTATGCCCCTTCTTCTGAAGTGGAAATGATTCGTCAGCTAATCCAATCAGCTCAAATTTTGTCGCCTGTACTTCCCATTTTTGTCCTTTTCCCTGAGAGGGTACGATTTTGCCCTCGATGGCGACTGACGCGCCGGTTGATGCGGATTGCATGGAGTCCGAGCCCGGAATGCCAACATCCACAACCACCTGGACATTCCTCAAACAGGAACCATCATTCACTTCGAAAAATGAAAATGCTTTGGAGTCGCGACGTGTCCGCACCCATCCTTTGACAGTAACTTGTTCCAGTGGTTCTTCCAAAGTGAGTAAATTCTTAACTTTGATCCAATTCATTGAATATGCCTGATTCGTTAGCAATTATCTGATCCCGAAGATTTGACCAAATCCTTCACGAGTCAATCAGAATTCAAGTCCAGGTCCCCAATTTCCCCGGATTCTCCGCCGACGGAATCCCATTTCACCCCAATCATCAGAGAGACCCATGAAAATCACTCGACCCATTTTCCCCGGTTCACGATGTGCCGGAGAACCTGATCACGGGCCCGACTTACAGCCAATCAGATGGACCAAAATTCCTGTTGCCCAAACCGCAGCTTCGGGGGAATAAAAAAATCCCCATGGATTTTCTCCCTGGGGACTCGATTCACATATTGTGCAATTGCTCAATTCTGGCCTTTAATCCACCTGGCTGACTTTTATGGGCTTGGATACAATTTTATATACTTTGCCATTGGTGCCGATAAGACCATTGCTTGAATTGGTCATGACATAGATTTCTCCATCGTCTGTCTGGCCAAACGCCACCACATAGCCGGGGACCGCCCCTTTGGGTATGTGTGGGGAACTCAGCGTCTCCATGCTCCAATGGCCTGCTTTTTCCCGGGCGATGAATAGAACCCCCGAAGAGGATGCCCAGCCAGTTGACCAATCCCCAAAGATGTAGGCACCATGCCATTCCGGAAAGGTTTTCCCCCGATATACATAGCCCCCGGTGATGCTGATCCCCAGTGCCTCCTCATCCCGGTTGAATGCCCCTTTGTTTTTATATATTATGATTGGATCAATAAATCGATTTCCCGAGCCATCAACCACTGGAGCCTCCAGGTCCTGTGTGACGCGTGGCTGCTTCGGATCAAATCCAGTCATGCCCTCGCGAACCCGCCATCCATAATTCCCACCATTGACTATGATATTGACTTCCTCCCACCGGCTTTGGCCCACATCTGCCAGAAAAAGGCGATGATCCCCGCCCCGATCCAAATGAAAGTCCCCAGGGATTTCTCAGTCCCCAGGCATATATCTCAGGAAGTCCTCCTCCGTTTGCAAATGGATTGTCCGACGGAATCGAATACGGATCGCCCTGATCGACATCAATTCTCAATACTTTCCCCAAAAGTGTCTGGGTATTCTGGCCATTTCCATTTTCACCATGTCCGAGACCTGTGTCATTGCCAGCTCCTCCGTCACCCATCGATATATACAAGTAACCATCGGGACCAAATGCCATCCTCCCGGAATTGTGATTGGACTGGGGTTCATCCACCTGCAAAATCACCTTCTCCGAATCCAGATCAACACCATCATCCCCATTCACCACAAATCTGGATACATGACTGGTGTGGTCATATTCCGCAGGGGCCGACTCACGCTTGGGTGCACTGTAATAAACGTAAAGATATTTGTTTTCAGAAAACCTGGGATGAAACGCAATCCCCAGTAGTCCCCGCTCGTCAAATCCCTCATTCAGTTTGACCATCAAGGAACGGAAATCGCCCACCACCATCCTCGTTTTAGCATCGCCATTCTTTAAATAATAAAGCACGCCCACCTGGTCCGCTATCACCAGGTCCTTGGACGTCCCCGGCCAGGATACCAGATTGGATGGGGATACATACCCACCCGATACCAGTTCCAGTGCCGCCTGCCCAGCCACATCCTGCCAACCAATCATCAAGCAGGCCGCTGCCGACAGCAGACTTATTCCACTCACATTCGCTGATTTCTTCATATATTTCCAGTGATGCCACCATCTTACTCAACTTTCCCGATCCCACAAGACGAGATTCCTCCACGATAAAGGGACAGGCACTTTATTATTCCCCTCTCCAATTTTTAATGTGCCTGTCCCTTTATTGGAAAATTCGGGTTGATGCGGGTGGTTGGGGAGGTAGTATGTGTGGACACCTATGAAAAGACGCGATTTTCTCCGTTCATCGGGCACGGCATTTTTAATTCTGCAATCGGGGTCAGCCCGGACGTATGCCGCGAATGAGAAGCTCGATATTGCCTCGATTGGAGCCGGGGGAAAGGCAGCAGGGGACATTGAGGGGGTTTCCAGCCAGAACATCGTTGCCTTGTGCGATGTGGATCAGTCTCAGGGAGCCAGGATGTTTCAGCAATATCCGAAGGCCAGGAGGTATAAGGATTACCGGGTGATGATTGAGGAAATGGCCCGGGAAATAGATGCTGTCATCGTCGCAACCCCGGACCATCACCACTTTCATGCCAGTATGCTGGCCATCCGAGCGGGAAAGCATGTGTATACGGAAAAACCTTTGACCCATTCTGTCTGGGAGGCGCGGGAACTGACCCGGGCTGCACGGCAGGCTGGTGTGGCCACCCAGATGGGAAATCAGGCGCAGGCTCATGAGGAGACCCGACGGGTTCAGGAATATATCCAGGCTGGGGTGATTGGCCCGGTTCGGGAGGTTCACATCTGGACGGACAGGGCATCGCGGGGATTATTTGATGAATACTGGCCTCAGGGAATAGGTCGACCAAAGGATCAACCGGACATTCCGGCGCATCTGGACTGGGATCTCTGGTTGGGTCCAGCACCGGAACGTGCATACCATTCCGCATATCTGCCATTCAAGTGGCGTGGATGGTGGGATTTTGGAACCGGTGCCCTGGGGGACATTGCCTGTCATTTTTTTGATCCGGTATTCAGGGCTTTAAAAATTGGGGCTCCCCTCACAATTGAAGCTTCGTCCAGTCGAGTCAACACCGAGACCTACCCCATGGCGTCCATGATCACCTACGATTTCCCAGCACGTGAGATTGATGGATTCCCCCCGGTTCGACTGACATGGTACGATGGCGGGCTGCGTCCACCCAGACCCCGGGAAGTTCCCGATGGCGCCATCCTGGCTGAAAATGGGCTGTTGCTCATTGGCGAGAACGGTGTGCTCTTTTCGGACTGGAATAAGTGGAGGCTTTACCCGGATTCACTGAATGCTTCATTTGGTGAGCCGTCGCGTCGTCTGGAAAGATCTCCTGGTCACTACCTGGAGTGGATTCTGGCGTGTAAAGGCGGCAAACCCGCCGGCTCCAATTTTGATTGGGCTGGTCCAATGACTGAGACTGTGTTGCTGGGGAATATTGCTTTGCGCGCACAACTGCGTGAAAAGCTGACCCGAGCCCGCCTGACATGGGACAGTGCAAATTTCGCATTCACCAACCTCCCGGAAGCTAATCAATGGCTGCGCCGCGAATATCGGGATGGTTGGAGAATTCAGACTCTGGTCGGGTGACCTCATTTCATTTCACTTCACGACCACAAATGGATTTCACAGGATGAACATGAATTCACAAGGCTGTATCCGGTTCCTTCGAACCAGGGCTGAAAATTGTCTCCAAAGACTGACAGCCATGGTTCTGATATTCACAATGGGAACAGTGACCCCGGATCTTATACTGGGGCAGGCGGAAAATGGCGATTGGTCATCGGATATAGAACTGGTGAGAGTGCAGAAGATCTGGGACGCTGCGCCCCACAATGCTTTTACCGACCTTGAATATTTCGATGGACAATGGGTCTGTGCATTTCGTGAGGGGCGGGGGCATGTGTCTTCCGGAGACTATGGAGCTGTGCGGGTCCTTGTCTCCAAGGATGCAACAACCTGGGAATCTGCAGCCCTTTTAAGTATAGAAAACAGGGATGTTCGCGATGCCAAGATATCCATCATGCCAGATGGCCGCCTGTTATTGAATTCCTGGTCATATCAGGTGGATGATCCCGATACCAGCCGGAATCTGAGCCGATCAGTCACCTGGATCTCCAAAGATCTGAAAAACTGGGATGGTCCCTTTGAAGTGGGTGATCCAGGATATTGGATTTGGCAGACCTCATGGAATGGATCCATCGGGCTAGGGGTTGGCTACCATTGGGGCGATCAGGATGCCACTCATCTCTACTCAACATCAGATGGAAAATCCTACACCCGGCATGTCGATCACCTCCGGCCGGATCGGGATCGCAGCAACGAACACGCCTTGGTCTTTGAAAATAATGGCACAGCCAGATTACTTCTCAGGCGTGACCCAGGAAAGGAATCCCCCCACGCCCATGCGCTCATTGGAACCAGTCAGGCACCCTACCGGGATTGGGAGTGGAAAAAATTGCCAGTAAGATTAGGTGGACCATCTCTTCTGTCGCTGCCCGATGGACGGCTCCTGACCTGCTCCAGAAGGTATCCGGAGTCAACCGGATCCGCATGGACAGAATTAGGATGGATTCATCCTGAGACCGGAAACTACACTCCTGTTCTGAAGCTTCCCAGCGGCGGTGACACCAGTTATGCCGGCCTTTATCTTCGCGGATCCCGACTTTTTATCAGCTACTACAGTTCCCATGAGGCAAAGACCTCCATATATTTTGCCGAGGCGGAAATTCACTCCCTTAAACCTGTTGATCTGGGAACCCGCCGCGAAATTTTCGCAGATCAGGAACTTATCTCCTCATTAAAAGATGTCCAGCATCGCCTCGTCTCTCCTCAGCTGGCTGGTGCAGCTCTCACTTTTGATCAACCATGGGAAGGTGTCTACTCCGCTTACCCAACCGTGATCGACGACGGTGAAATTTTCCATCTCTATTACCGGGGCTTGTCCGTTGCCCGTCATGCCATCGAAACCGAGGTCACCTGCCACGCGGTCAGTGAAGATGGCGTTCATTGGTCCCGACCCGATCACAACTTATTCATCCACCAGGGCCACTCCGCGAATAATATCATCCTGGCTTCACATCCGGCTTGTCACAATTTTGCCCCATTTATCGATCAAAGACCCGGCATTGATCCGCAACAGATGTTCAAAGCCTTCGGCGGAAGCGAGAAATCCGGATTGTTTCTCTTCTCATCACCGGATGGAGTGCACTGGACCCAGCACGGTGATGGGCCCATATTCCGGGATGAGGTGCCACGTGGATGGGCTTTCGATTCCCAGAATGTCGGTTTCTGGTCGCCATCAGAAATGGCATATCTCTTGTATTACCGCAGGTTTATCGACGGTCAGCGACGTATCTATCGGGTGCAATCACAGGATTTATTAACCTGGTCAGATCCGGAAGATACTCACGCCAATCTCGATGGCGAGCATCTCTACACCAATCAGACTCAACCCTATTTCAGAGCACCTCATATATACATTGCTTTTCCGAAGCGATTTTTCCCTGGAAAGCTTGCCATTGACACCGACAGCGCAGCCGCACTCGTGTCCAATCCTGATTATCGCCGGGACACTGCTGATTCAGTTTTCATGACCAGCCGCAGCCGCACACGCTACACACGTCAATTTTCCGAGGGCTATGTGCGGCCTGGAAAATCCGCGAGGGACTGGGTCAGCCGATCCAATGCCATTGGCTGTGGAGTTATTCCATCGCGGGATGACCCGTTCACCATGTACCTCTACCGATTGTCTCACTATGGTCAGCCTTCCGCCCATTTGTCCCGATACGAACTGAGAACCGATGGCTTTGCAGCTCTGTCCGCTGGCGCCCGGCCAGGAGAAGTGCTGACTCATCCGGTCACATTTTCTGGAAACCAGTTGCACATCAATTTTGAAACCAGTGCGGGCGGCAGTATCCGGGTCGGTTTCCTCGAGGCTCAGAATCCCCAATTGCCCATGCCTGAATTTTCCGCGGATCACTGCCTGGAATTAGTCGGGAATGATCATCACCGCCAGGTCCGCTGGAAAAATAACCCCGACCTTCGTGCTCTCTCGGGACGGCCCATACGAATCCGCTTCCATCTCCAGGACGCTGATTTGTTCAGCTTTCAATTTTCACATTCTGAGTAATTCACTCCATGTCGGCAGCGGATTTCAGGATAGCCGCTATTTCCGGGGCAAATCCCTCGCGAAAGCTGGGGTAGGTGAGGTGCCAATCCAGTTCCTCAAGGGCTTTTTTATTGGAAACCCGCTTGTGAGTCGGGGCCCGTTTTTTCGGGGATGATGGACTTTGAGATGATTCGGGCATGGGGCGGTCCAGTTCCTGAGACAAAAACTCAAAAAACTCCCTCTGGGTGACCGGCTGGTTGTCCGTGAGGTGGTAGATTTGTCCCGGGGTGCCTTTCTGGCATGCGGAAATAATCCCGCTGGCTGCGTCATCCCGATGAATCATGTTCATATACCTGTCTCCCGTCTCATCCAATGCAGCTTCTCCGGATACAAATTTCTGGAATAAAAACCCACGATCCGGACCGTAAATTCCAGATAAACGCACGATAACCGCCGGCACCGATTGCGTCCTGGCAGCCTCCAGCAAGCATTGTTCCGTCTCCACCAGAATGCGCGCGGTGTCCGTCAATGGCTCGATTTGTGAGCTCTCATCAACCCAAGATCCATCCCTCTGGCCAAACACACTTGTGCTCGAGGTATAGACATACCGGTCAATTTCAGTATCATTCAACCAGTGCATAAGAAACTGGTTGGCTCGAAGATAAACCTCCCGATACACATCGGCATTGCCTCGACTGGACGAGACACA
Source organism: Verrucomicrobiota bacterium (assembly GCA_021209225.1). Classification (GTDB taxonomy): domain Bacteria; phylum Verrucomicrobiota; class Verrucomicrobiia; order Limisphaerales; family JAJOIW01; genus JAJOIW01. The sequence goes on along the minus strand of JAJOIW010000034.1, from coordinate 12,127 downwards.
ATTGATTATCCAGCCAAATTCCGGGCGAAGTTGCTGCCAGAATTGGGGTTTGGTGATATCCCCGATGATGGGATGGATCCCGTTAGCTGCCAGATGGGGATCCAAACTGCGTCGGATACCATAGACCTCATGTCCTTCGCGAACCAGCCTGCGGCCTGTTTCCAAGCCAACATACCCACACGCCAATGATCGGCACTCTTCATATGACCCTCCCATTCTAACCGGATAATCTCAAAACACGAATTTGAAATAATGCCCATTAATGACTCAAAGATTGAATCGACTGCCGAATGGAGCCGGTTGCTCGACGATTCCCGCCGGTATGTCAACTGGAAACGCTGGGGGCCATACCTCAGTGAACGCCAATGGGGAACAGTGAGAGAGGATTATTCACCACATGGCACCTGCTGGGATTACTTCCCTCATGACCACGCGCGGAGCCGGGCATACCGATGGGGTGAGGATGGCCTCTTGGGTATCACAGACCGCCAATGCCGACTCTGCTTCGGGCTGGCTTTATGGAATGGCAGGGATCCCATTCTCAAGGAAAGACTTTATGGATTGACCGGGCCAGAAGGAAACCATGGGGAAGATGTCAAAGAGGAATACTTTTACCTCGAAAGCACCCCGACACATAGTTGGATGAAGGCGCTCTACAAATACCCACAGGCCGAATTCCCGTATGCGGAACTGCTCGAGGAGAATCGCCGGCGGGGCAGAGGGAAAGACGAATACGAGCTGATCGATACCGGAGTTTTTGACCATGAGCGCTATTTCGATGTTTATGCCACTTATGCGAAAGCCTCAGCCAATCATATCCTGATCGAGATTGAGGTGGTGAATCGCGGGGATCTGCCGGCTCCTCTGGATCTGATTCCCATGGTCTGGTACCGGAACACCTGGTCATGGACCTGTCGTCACGAAGGGTGCACCCTCCCGCCATCCATGTCCCCCGCCTCGGATTTCCTGGTTCAATGCCAGCACGAAAGCCTGGGGAAATTCTATTTTGAGGCAGAGGAGTCGGTTCAGGGACTGACTCCCTCATGGATGTTCACCGACAACACTACCAACTTTGAAAAATTATATGGAGTGGCCAGCGCGGATCCCTACCACAAAGACGCATTCCATGAATTAGTCATCCACGGGAAAACCGATGCCATCAATCCCGGAAACCGTGGCACCCGGGTTGGAAGACTGATCCGCATGACCCTCGCCCCAGGGGAAAAACGCACCTTCCGCTTCCGACTCTACAACGAGGAGGAAGCCTATAACTGCCATGGATTTCGCCACTTCGATAGTGTCATGGCCGATCGAAAAGCCGAACATGATGACTATTACCGGCATGTCAATGGAGGAGACCTGCCACCTCAGGAACTGCTTCTCAGCCACCAGGCTTATGCGGGCTTGCTCTGGACCAAGCAATTCTTCCATTACATCGTCGACGAATGGCTGGAAGGCGATCCCGGAATGCCGGATCCACCACCAGAGCGGCTGGCCGGACGCAACAAAAATTGGCGCCATTTTTTTGCCCGCGACATCATCAGCATGCCGGACAAATGGGAATATCCATGGTTTGCCGCCTGGGACCTCGCTTTTCACACCATCCCGATCGCCCGCATCGATCCATTTTTCGCCAAGCGGCAGATTTTATTGTTTCTGCGGGAATGGTATATGCACCCCAATGGTCAGATTCCCGCATATGAGTTTGCTTTTGACGATGTGAATCCGCCGGTTCATGCCTGGGCGGCTCTGCGGATCTATGAAATTGAAAAAAAGATGGGACGCAGGGACCGCACGTTCCTGGAACGCGTCTTCCAGAAATTACTCCTCAATTTCACCTGGTGGGTGAATCGTAAGGATGAATCGGGCAATAATCTTTTCTCCGGAGGATTTTTAGGCCTGGACAATATCGGCGTGTTTGATCGCTCCCATCCGCTCCCGGGAGGGGGGCGCCTGACCCAGGCGGATGGCACCGCATGGATGGGATTCTATTGCTCCATCATGCTTGAGATGGCTCTCGAACTCGCCTGGAACGAAGGGGAAGTGCGTCGAGCCTACGCTGACATGGCGACCAAATTCTTCGAGCATTTTGTCCAGATTATCGAAGCCATGAACAATTTTGGCGGGACTGGACTCTGGGATGTGCACGATGGATTTTATTATGACCAGATTCATTTTGAGAACAGTTCTATCCCGCTCAAAACCCGGTCGCTTGTCGGGTTGATCCCACTGATTGCCGTCGCCATTCTCGATGGGGAAAAAGTGGATCGGGTGCCAGGGTTCAAAAAACGCTTTGAATGGTTTCTGCAGAATCAGAAAGATTTATCCCGGCATATAACCGCACAAACCACGGATCGGGGTCAGCGGTGGTTGCTGGCCATTCCATCCCAGGCCAGACTCGAATCCATCCTCCACTACCTCGTGGATGAAAATGAATTCCTCTCCCAGTTCGGCATTCGATCACTTTCAAAATTCCACCAGAAATCTCCCTTTCATTTCCAGCAGGGCGACCAGACACATATCGTCACCTACACTCCCGGCGAATCAAATACCTGGATGTTTGGCGGCAACTCAAATTGGCGTGGTCCGGTCTGGTTTCCTGTCAATTACCTCATCATGGAGTCGCTTATCGCCTATGCAGACTTCTATCAGGACAATATCAAAGTGCGCATTTCACATTCTGGTCCGGAGATGACTCTGGATGAACTGGCTGTTGAGATTGGAAGACGGCTGGTGAGTTTGTTTTACGTCAATCAATCCGGACGCAGGCCATTTGCCGCGCATCACCCCGGATTCAACCATCACGAATCCTGGAGGGACCTCATATATTTCCATGAGTACTTCCACGCTGAAACAGGCAAGGGACTCGGTGCAAACCACCAGACCGGATGGACCGCCCTCGCCGTCACCATCCAGGACTGGATCCGACATAAGGAACCGTGCTACTGATTTCCCCTCCACGATCCCGTGCTTCAGAAGCCACAGCCATTCCCGCGTCTTCAACCCGGGATCACGGTCGTTTGCATGCCCAGCTCTCATCGCAGGTTTTCACTTCAACACCCGCTCCCAGGTATCATTCTGATAATTCCTCTGAGTCCGCACTCCCCGGCAGTCCACGCGATTAGTGCATACCTGTCCCCCCGCACCTGCCTTGTCATGCTGTGCCTGAGAGATATCCAGCTTCACGCACCAAAATAGACAAAATCCATTCTGGCTCTTTGACATACATTCAAAATCATGGAATGGTAGCTCAAGATTTTTTGTCACTATGGGACTGTTTTCACTGCTGAATTCATCAGGTCAATCCGGGTGGTCCAGCATTAAATTTGGGATTCTTTGGGGAATTTTATTCGGATTCACTGCTGTTTATGCACAAAATTCCGCTGCAACATTGCGCTCAGAGCCAGTCGAGCCAGCTGACCTGCCTCACAGATTGATTGTGCTCACCCAGCCTGACCCGCGTCTGAGCGTCGACTACACCCGATCCGTTCAGGGAGTTCTAAACATCCGCCCACTGCGCCCCAACCTCAATGCAGCCAGGCTTTCATTGACTCCAAATGCCAACCCACAAAATATTCCACAGACTTCAGAAATGATTTCCAGGACTTACCTGGTTGATCTTTCTGTTGATTCCGATCCGAGGCTGGTGGCGGCCGAGTTGGAGCGCCATCCCGGCATCATCCTTGCGGAACCGGATTACGCCATCCACATTCTGGATCAATCCGGGGATGCTGACCAATCCCCGGTGATTCCCGATGATTTACAATTCACCTCCCAGTGGTACCTGAACAATTCAGGTGAATTGGAGGGCGCCAAGCCTGGTGCTGACATCTCCGCCACAAAAGCATGGTCCATCTTCACCGGCAATCCCGATTTTATCGTGGCAGTCATCGACACCGGTATCGACTTTTTCCATCCGGATCTCGAATCCAATGTCTGGATCAATCCGGTTGAAATCCCCGGAAACGGTCTGGACGATGATAAAAATGGTTTCGTCGACGACATCCATGGATACGATTTCCAAAGCAATGACAGCGATCCCTACGATGACAATGGACATGGAACCCATGTCTCTGGAATCCTCGGAGCTTCAGGAAATAATGAATCCGGCATCGCCGGAGTCGTATGGTCGGTTCAAATGATGGGCCTCAAAACCTTCGATGAGAGAGGCAGTGGAAATATTTCCCAGGCAATCGACGCCATCGAATATGCTGTCGCCAATAAGGCCCGCATCATCAACGCCTCCTGGAGTACCGACGAAAAAAGCAGAGTCCTGGAACAGGTCATTCTCGCCGCCAGAAATGATGGAGTGCTCACCATAGCTGCCGCCGGTAACGATCGAAGCCAGAATCCCAGTTATCCAGCCCATTTCGATTCTGTCATCTCTGTGGCGGCTCTGGATATTGCCGACAATAAATCGGATTTCTCAAATTTTGGACCGACCGTTGATATTGCAGCCCCTGGAACCGGGATCTTCTCCACCAAAATCAACAATGCTTTCGGTTCTCTCAATGGCACTTCCATGGCGGCTCCCATTGTTGCCGGAGTGGCGGCTCTCATCTGGGGAAAAAACCCCCAGTTCTCGCTGCTGGATGTCGAAAACATTCTGCTCAGCACCGCTGATCCGCTGGAAACCAAAGAAGAAATCGGCGCCGGTCGTGTCAATGCTTACAAAGCAATCCAAGTCACCGAACCCATCCCCACCGCACGGCTCCTCATCCCAATCGAGGTCAGCGGGGATTTGGATATTTACGGTTCTGCTTCAGGGGATACTTTGGTCGAATACATTCTTGAAATCGGATCCGGATTTCAACCTTCCTCCTGGGAGGTCATTCACCGGTCATCCACACCTGTCGAATCCGGCCTCCTCCTGCCCCGGTTCTCCACAGGCAACCTCAATGAAGGCGAATACTCAATCCGTCTGCGCGCCCGCAATTCCCAAGGCCTCGAAGGCTTCTCCCAACGCCGCATCGTCGTCAATAATGTCGAAATCGTTTCCCCAGGAAATAACGACTTTCTTGCCCATGGCAGCACACTCCCCATCATGGGAAGCGTGTTCGGCCTCAGTAGAACCTACCACCTCGAATGGGGCCAGGGAATCGAACCAGAGGAGTGGACACAATCAGGTATCACTGTCCCGGATTATCAACCTGGCACTATCCAGAACAGTGTCCTCGGTCTATGGGACACCAGCCTCATCGAACCCCGAAAATTCTACGCTCTCAGACTCACCAGCCAGACTGCCTCAAACCAGATTGATACCCATACATCCTGGCTGCTCTATATGGATCCGCTCATGAATGACGGATGGCCCCAATTCATCCCAGTTCCGGATACCATAGATAATTCCCTCGATTGGAAAAATGTGAAATCCTCCGACCTCGATGGGGATGGTGACAGGGAAGTCCTTTTCATCCAGCCTGGAGACGAGGATCTGCAGCCCACAAAATTGGTTGTGGCCGATCACTCTGGCCGCATCCTCTGGTCACAATCACTCGCTGCCGGGCGTCCCTTTGGTGGATCCATCGTCACTGGGCAACTCAATGAGGATCCCGCAGAAGAAATTATCGTTGAGGGTGGGGGCGATGGACGAGTCTATGCCTTCACCGCTTCCGGAAATCCGCTGGGGCATTCATGGCCCGTCAATCCTCCCGGCAGCAACTTCGGACTTGTCCTCGCTGACCTCGATCAGGATGGCTCCAATGAACTGATCACCTTTAATAACGAAGCCTTTTTCCCCGGAAACAGGCCGACCCGCCGACTCAGTGTTTTCTCAAACAAAGGGCTGCTTATCAAATCATGGGACTTTGATGATTGCTTCCATGACCAGGATGTGGTGCAGATTCTCCCGGCGGTTGCAAATCTCGATAGCGATCCGGACCTCGAAATAATCGTACCCAACGGATGCAGCGGACTTCAGGCTATCGACTATTCTCAGGTTAACAATCCGATCTGGTCCGTCTCAGTCAACGGCCACATCCTCACCTCACCAGTGATCGGAGACCTCAATGCCGATTCTCACCTCGAGATCATCGTCTCCGCCTTTGATCCGGAAAAATCAAACCGTGGCGGTGTCTATACCTTCAACTCGGAGGGGGTTCGATTCGGCAGCTTTCCAGTTCTTCTCGGCGATTCCTTTCTGGATGCCCCAATCCTGGCCGACATCGACAATGACCGCGATCTCGAAATCATTCTCAATTCAAGATTAAAAAAGCAGATCCACGTCCTGAATCATGATGGATTCAATAAACCTGGTTGGCCAACCAAGCCACTGCACAATGAGTTTTTCCGGGGCCAACCGACTGTTGGAGATCTCAATGGGGATGGACTCCTTGAAATTCTGGCTCCAATCCATGGCGTCTTTCTGCTCTTTGCCAACACAGGTGACCCCACATTCCTCGGCGGTATCCGCGTCTATGACCCGAATGGACAAACTATCCCCGACCCAATATCCAGATCCAAAAACTGGCTGGCCATCCCCTCAGCAGGTGGCTCCATCATCGACAAAATCACCTCATCCAACTCACTGACCTGGATGGAGACGGACACTTGGACATACTCCTCAGTTCGGTCGATGACATGGCATATGTCCCCAACAATCCTTCCCTCATACGGAAAAAAAACACCTTCTCCATTTATACCTGGGAACTGAATATTCCCTATCAATCAGGCTTGTTTCCCTGGCCCAATTACCAGGCGGATAATCAACAGAGCGGGTACTTTGACAATCCCCCAAAACCAAACCGCTTGCCTGTCGTCAATCGGATTCCCAATCAGGTCGCTGCAACCGCTCAACAATGGCTTCCGGTGAATCTCAGACTTTTTATCAGCGATCCAGATCATGATTTTAAGGAGCTCTTCATCACTGTTACCACAAGCCAGGCCGTCATCTCCCATATCTCAGAGGATGGTTTCCTATCCATCTCCCCACTGGACCCACTTTTTCAGGGAACCGCAGAATTGGAAATCCTTGTTCGTGACCCCAGAAACGGGACCGCCACCCGAACCCTCAGATTCACGGCTAACGAATCTCTCGTCTTCCCTTTTGCCAATCCTGACCTCATCCAAACACCGGAAGACACACAAATCGTCTTTCCTATCCTTCAGAACGATACCGACCCTTCCGGTGGACAGCTCCTCCTCCTGAGCGCTGGACCAGCGAATCATGGAGCTGTCTCTATCAATCCCGACCGCACTATAAATTATCTGCCCTCCCTGAATTATTTCGGACCCGATTCATTCAACTATACCATTTTGGGCTCCTCTGGGGGCCAGTCTGTTGGCGTTGTCTCAATTGAAGTGTCCCCAGTCAATGACCCACCGGTTGTTGCAGATGATTATGCCATCCTGGACGAGGATTCCAAAGTAACATTCAACCCACTCGCAAATGATAGCGATCCCGAAAATGATCCAATTCAGCTTGCCTCCATCGATACCCCATCCCATGGATCATTATCCCAGAATGGCGATGGTTCTTTTTCCTATGTTCCTGATAAGAATTTCTTCGGAGAGGAAATAGTTCAGTACACAGTCAGAGACCAGCATGGAGCGATTTCTGCGGGAAAAATAATCCTGGTCATCCAGCCCATAAACGATATTCCCATTGCCAATGACCTCAATTTGGATATGAACCGCAACACCGTCAGATCCATTATTTTCTCAGCAGTCGATGTCGATGGGGACGATCTTAAATACGAAGTAGTCCAACCCCCTGAAAATGGAGAACTTCTCGTCTTCCCAACCGTGGCTGAATATGCCCCGAAGGACGGGTTCATCGGTGTGGATAATTTCACCTATATCGCAAAAGATGCCTTCAGTCAGAGTGTCGAAGCCACTGTCACAATCCGTGTCCTCGATCGGAATAATCCCCCCCAAAGCCATATCAGGAAATGCCTTCACCTTGATCAATCAATCCATCGACATTGAACTCCAGGCAGACGATCCGGATAATGACCCGTTCACTATCATCATCGATCAGTTCCCACAAAATGGGAATCTCGTTCCAGGTGAATCGGAAAACATGTTCATATACGAACCATCTTTGGACTTCGTTGGAGAGGATTCATTCTCATTTCATGCCCGCGATAACTTGAATGACGGTCCAACCGCAACATTCAGAATACGTGTCACAGATGAAAATACTCCCCCCCGCGCCCTGGACCAGTTCATCTCCACTCGAATGGGCGTGCCAGTTGCTTTTGACCTGGATGTATTTGATCGGGAGGGAACCCCTCTGCTGGTGAATTCCCTGGAACTCCCCAGTTCCGGAACCCTCGACCTGACAAATACTTCCGCACTCTATACCCCATTCCCCGATTTTCTTGGAATCGACAAGTTCGTTTACCTGGTCTCAGACGGAGTCACCGACAGCCGGAGAGCCACCGTTTTCTTCAACGTCCGATTCCCCAATGATGAACCCATCGTCACTCAGAAAAAAATCGTTCTGCTGCGCGGTCAATCCTTCTCCTTTGATCTGCCTGTCCTGGATCCTGATGGCGATATCCTCCGCTCTGCCATCGTTAAAGGTCCGAAAAATGGCAGAGTCTTTGGCGACGGTATCCGTTATACCTACAGACCCACCTCATCCTTCATTGGCGACGACTCATTCACATTCCGATCCTGGGATGGACTCACTTATGGAGACCTCGGCCTGATCGAAATCGAGGTGCGTGCAACTCCCATCGATATCGCCCTCACTATTTCTGATTTTGTCATCTCCAGTTCTGATCGCTATCTTATCGAAATTTCCGCCACCAATGGCCTTTTTCTCGCACTCGATTTCTCCACTGACCTCATTTCCTGGAACCAGATCCAGCAGGTCGAGGTCGTCAACAGACAGGCCACATTCTCCGGCGCCATTCCCAGAATCAATACCAATTCCTCCATCAACCCATCCGGCTTCTTCCGTATCAGGGCCGTCTCAAGCAAATCACCCTGATTCCTCCATTTCACTATCCGCAGCACAAATCAAATGACTGGCCAGCCTCCTCCAGCTGTCTGATTCATCCTCCAACCGCACAGCTTACCTCTGAAATAAGCTATTCAAATAAAAAACCTGCCCTGGGGCAGGTCTTGTTCGTTTCACATTCAGTGATTGTTCAACCCGTTATGAAAGTTCAACCGAGCCATAAGTAATGGCCTCAACTTCTATACCATTTCCAGTCGTGATCTTGCGTGTTTTCTCGTCAAACAGACACATGACGTTCAATCGGTCCGATATCTCAGCCAGGGAAACAACCGTCTGAACCTTGATCGCCAGATCAATATTCGCACTCGGCTGATTTCCACTGCGGATCGCATCAAACAGGTTCTTTTCATGCGATGAAATATCTTCCCCAGGTTCAAGCCCATTATGCGTCTCCGGGTCAATCTCATCCGCAAATGGACGTTCAGGTTTGAATTCCACTTTCCCGTTCCCCAGATACATGTTCCCTTGATGGCCCCGTATCATCTCCACGACCCCTTGCTCATTCACTGTCCCGCTGGTCAGAAATATATTGAACCCACCAGGAAACTCGGCGAGAATCTGCACGTTTTCATCCACATCTCTCGGATAAGTATCCGGTGTGTTCTCATCCGTGCGGTAGGCACTGTTTCCCAAACTCACCACTCGTGTTGGAAATTGTGGATTACCCGTGGCCAGCATTAATGGATGCAACCGGTGCGGCAGCAAATCACCCAACACTCCCGCACAATATGGATAATACTTGCGCCATCTGGAAAAATGGTCCGCATTGAATCCCACCTTCTTATGCACCCGGCCTATCCATCGCCCCCAGTCAATATCTTCCGCCGTCGCATACCCTGGTATCTGGTAATTCCACTCACCCTTCGGATTGTTTCTCATGTAAGAACCAGTCGCCAGAACCAATGCACCGCATAAACCTTCCTTGTTCATCGCCGCAGCCTTGTGATAGGCCCCCGATGAAGTCCTCTGCGCTCCCACCTGAACCAGCTTGCCTGTCTTCTGCGCCACATCATATATCCGAAAGGCCTCACCCAAATAACGGGTCATCGGCTTCTCGCAATAAACATGCTTGCCACTCTCCAGCGCATCACATGTCACATCCGTATGCCAGTGATCAACCGTTGAGCAGATAATCACGTCAATATCCTTCCTATCAACCACTTTGCGGTGGTCTCCATACCCTTTGCATTCCCCACCAATATACTCAACCGCCTCAGATGTGCGCGTCTTCGATACATCACATGCAGCCGCTATCTCCACATTGTTTGCCCCAGCATTGCGCTTCACACTGCGCACGTGGGCCATCCCTTGGCCTCCAACGCCCACGAACCCCACCACGATCCGGTCGTTCGCTCCTATAACCCGTCCTGTCGATGGCGCTTGGCTCTGCCCATATACCGGCGTCACAAATGGATTCGCCGCTGCCGTCACTGCCGCCACCGCAGCAGTCTGTTTAATAAAACCACGACGGGTTGATCCCGATTCGGAAGTTGTTTTCATTTTTTCACTCATTTGTCGTCTTGATTCTAGTTCGTATGGATAACCACACAATCCTCCATCATATCGCTCCCCCGGTCAAAACATTTATCTTACATTAAGTGCCAGGCACATTATTAATATGCCAGGCACTTAATACTTGACTGGGAAGATAGGGTGGGGGAAGGTGGGTGCATGCGTGTGGCAAGACATGTTCTGATATTCAGGCAGCGGGAGCAATATTTCCATGTGATCAGTCGGATTGTGGACAGGCGGATGGTGTTTGAGGATCAGGAGAAGGGAATGTTTTACCGGATGATGCGTCAGCTGGAGGCATTTTCCGGGGTTGAGGTGGTGAGTTACTCGCTGATGGGAAATCATTTTCACATGCTGGTTAAAGTTCCGCCCAAGCCGATGACTCTGGGGGAGAGTGCGGTAAAGGAGCGGATGAAGCATATATATTCTGTGAGGCGGATGGAAGAGATTGAAGCGATGTTAAGTGAGATGAAAGCGATGGGTCGGGAGGATTTGATTGAGGCGTTTTATGAGAAGATGAGGTTGAGGATGTTTGATTTATCTGAGTTTTTTAAGGCACTCAAGCAGCAGTTCAGTGTTTGGTATAACAGCGAGCACAATCGGAAAGGGACGCTTTGGGAGGAGAGATTCAGAAGTGTTCTCATTGAGGGGAGTCGAGCGGCTTTAATGAATGTTGCGGCATATATTGAGCTGAATGCAGTGAGGGCAGGGATTTGCCGAGATCCAAAGGATTATCGATGGTGTTCGTATACGGAGGCGGTTGCGGGTGGGAAATCGGCGAGACGCGGGATCATGGATATCACCAGGGGACCCATGGGGGCGCAGGTGTGGAAAGAAGCCCATTCGATGTATCGAACAAATCTATTCAGGAAAGGGTACATAGAAGGCGAGCAAGGAATTGGGAGGCGGAGAGGATTCACCAAGTCTGAATATATGTATGAGATGCAGAGGAACGGAGAGATGGATTTGTCTGAGCAATTTTCAATACGAATGCGGTATTATTCTGAAGGTCTGGTGATAGGGAGTATTCCATTTTTGGAAAATTTTTATATGGAAAGAAGGAAGCATCTGGATGAGGGTAGGAAGACTTTGGGATATATGATAGAGGATGGGGTATTGGAGCAGTTATATTCTTACAGAAATGTTAAGTAACAAGGCTGAGAGGGGATATTCATGTGAGGATTCTCCCGGGGGTAGGGGATTGGCAGTGTGGTCGTGGTGAATGATGAATTTGGCAGGTTATGGGATCTTTTAGCTTTTATTGTCTGTGAGGAATCCTTGAATGTTGATATGATTTTTTATTCAATGGGGTGGCGATAATGGGGGGAAGTGGAGTGGGGATGTTGGGTTGGGGAATGGGTTAGGGAATGAGTGGAGGAACTGGAAGAGGTCGGGTCTGCGATCGAGCCGAGGAGTGACGGATCCAGCTGTTCTGGAGCGATGGAGGTCGTTGAGGTCGAGATCTGAGACCAGGAGCATTTCGACATTGCTGTCTGCTTCTGCCTGGATTCCATCGCGAGCGAATTCGAAGTCGCTTGGAGTGAAAATGACCAGCGCGGCCGTAGTGGATGTCCATGGCTGGCACGGAGGGGAGGTTGCCGATGATGCCGGAAGTTACCACAAAGATCTGGTTTTCGATAGCACGAG
>JAJOIW010000054.1 GCA_021209225.1 Verrucomicrobiota bacterium | reverse complement strand
GGATCGTCACGGTTTCGCCTTCCCGGACAAAGTCCTGGTCTGGACCGGTTACCGATCCCCCCCTGGGATGCGCGGACAGATACTTTATATTCCGACACCCAATTCCAGGTCAGCACTGAAAAACGGTTGATGGAGAATGAAACCGACGAAGTGGCACCTGAAGCAGGCACATTGCCTGATCCGGTATAGCCAATATTGACATGCCGGACAGATTCGGATTCATTCACCACAGCCTCGACCATGGCTTCAACCGCCATACCCGAATCGAAGCTGGTCAAACCAACTGGGGGAACCGGAGTGCCAAATTCACTATTCACCTGAAGTGGAATACCTTCTATTTCCTGAACCTGGAGGAAATCCGCAGCAAATGCATTCATTCCCCAACTGAAAAATCCAACTTTCCCAGCATCGATTTTATCCCCGGAAAATTCGAATGGCCCGAATGAGATGGTTTCCATCTGCCCATTCACATCCCGCGAAATGGTGAGATCCGCTGCATCACCATTGACAGTCAATAAAACATCAAACGGGACATTGTTGGCGGGAATAAATGATCCGGTTTCATCATGAAATACCTCTGACCAAACCCCATTCACTTTTTTCTGAACTGAGACTCCCTGCCAGGGCCGTCCATCGGCATCAGCCTGACCGGCAAAGGAAAGACGATAAAAATTCTCAGCATCCTGGTAGCGGAACAGAATTCCATGTCCATCATCATCACTTGGGATCAATCGGGTGCGCACTATGTAATCGGTCCACGAGGCATCCCCGGTGACGAGGGTTGGAGCAGTGAAATCCACATGGGTATTGCCATTCACATCGGTGGCATTCAGGAAAGCGTTGCTGCTCTCATTGAGGGTTCCCCACATGCCCAACTCCTGATTAAAGGCCAATCCCCAGTATCCAGGGAAAGTCGGTGCCTCATTGACATTGTTGTCAGGCAATTCGGAAATCCAGCCATCCAGGGATCGGACCGGGTTGTTGACGAGTTGGAATGGGGATAATTCAAAATCAGTGAATAAAGCGCCTGGAGGATTGCCCCCCCCACTCTGCCCCCACACCATGATACCAACCTGACCATCAGGCTGGACGGGAAGTTTTAACCCGTCAATCAGGCGGATCTCAATGGGAAATTCACTGGCGGCGTCATCCAGCACATCCAAAGTGAGATTGGACTGGTCATCCACCTGAACAATGACACGGAAGGCCCGGGTGGCAGTCTGAACAAAATCCGGGATAAATTCTGAACTGCCATTATCGCCGGCCAGGATTTCGGATTTGCCATCGACAAATCTGTCAAAACTCCATCCATACCATGGGTAACCATCAGGACGATCCTGAATGGCAAAGGTAACCCGATAGAAATTCAGAGGATCTTTATATCCAAAAATAACTCCATATCCATCGTTATCACCCGAGTTCAAGGTCGCCTTCCAGGTATAGGCACCAGTGACAAGTGCCTCATTGATAATAATGGCGGGAACCGTGGTGGGCGAAAATGTGGCGCTATCCGTGTAGAAGTTGCTGTTTTCTGCAAACCCGGAAGTATTCAGATCCTGAATCCAACGCAATGGCCCAGGCTGGAGCGATTGGAATACGGGAGGAATGACTATATTCCAGCCGGCAATGGAATCATTAAAATTTTCCGACAGGAGTATGCTGGATTCGACACGGATGAAATCCACTTCGGTGGCATTCATACCCCATGAAAAAAATCCGACTTTCCCCTGATCGACTGAGCTTCCTGAAATCTGGATTGGGTCGAATAAGTAGGGGGTTGCCGATCCGTTCGGGTCATTGATAATCCGTATGTCCAGACGATTCCCTTGAATCTGTGCCACGATATCATAAGGAACATTATTGGCAGGTATGAATGATCTGGAGGCATCATGAAATACCTGAGACCAGGCCCCTTGAACCTTTTTCTGAACCGATAATCCCTGCCATGGACGACCATCTGCGTCAGCCTGACCGGCCAAAGAAATGCGGTAAAAATTATTCTCATCCAAGTATCGCAGAACAAGGCCATGCCCATCGTCATCACTGGGAATAATGCGGGCACTCACGGTGTAATCAGTCCATGAAGTTTCGCCAGCCACATAGGTTGGAGCACTGAAATCAATGTGGGAATTTCCTTCGATGGACGTGGCATTGAGGAAACTGTTGCTGTTCTCGCTCAATGATCCGGATGGTCCATTGGAACCAAATCCAAGTCCCCATGTGCCAGGAGATGGCGCGGACACACCAGTTGCATTGGCAGGAAGCACAGATTGCCATGCTGATAATGGATTGGAGTCTGGGGCCGCCATCCCGTTGGGTTCCATGGACCAGTTGGAAAACTCAACACCCGGCGGATTCCCTCCACTTTGTCCCCAGGTGAAAAAACCCACTTTTCCAGCTGCAGACTCAGGAAGTGCCAGTGCGTTGACGATTTGAATTGGCAAGGAGGGGGTCGCTGAGCCGATTGCATCTGTCAGTGAGATGGAAAGAGAAGTTCCGGATGATACTTTGATTTCCACCTGAAATGCCTGTCCGCGGGTCGGGATAAAGGCTGGGTCGATGGTATTTGTGCCATCATGGCCAGCCAGGACGAGTGGCTTTCCACCCTTGACTTGATCGAGACTCCAACCGGTGTATGGGAAGCCGGTGCGGGATTGGATACCAAATGAGATGCGGAAAAAGTTGGCGGAATCGACATATCCGAAAATGAGTCCAGCACCGTCATCATCTCCTGGTTTGATGGAAGCACTGTAGGTGAAGTCCAGGCCGGAATCCCGATCATTAATGAACATTGCGGCCGCAGTGGATGGGCTGGCATTGGCATCATCTGAATAGATATTGCTGTTTTCGCTCACCAGATTGCGCTGGGTATCAAAGACCCAACGCAATGGTCCGGCCAACCATTGTGTGGCATAATCTGGTTGCACCGAGGTCCAGCCAGGTTTGCCGACAGAAAAATCCGCTTCAAAAAGCAGTGCTGCTTCCAAAGTTTTCCATTGTGACAACAACAATAAAGCTGTCAGGATTCTTGTAATCGATTTCATAAAGAGTTCCCCGTGAGGAGGTTTCAGCCAGCGAATAGTCGCTGACGCTGAGTTTTCATGAGTCGCTATGATAGGCATCCACGTGGCAATTCATGTTCATCAATGTGACAAGTGCGCATGAATTGAAGAATCCACACAAAGGAAGTCTGCATGATTCAATCCGGAGCAGAGAATCATCCCGGAATAGGATGTTTGCGTCGCTGTGGCAGCACCGGTATGTGCGGAAAGGGCCAGTAAGTCGGGAAAGGGAGGGATGGATTGCAGTTTAAAAAGAGAAGGAGTGGTAACTGTCTGTGTTGAATTGGCGGCGGACGGATGATCCGTCGGGTTTTTGTATTTGGGCTTCCACAACGCCATGGTGGGAACCGGTTCCAAAATGCGAGACCCAGGGGTGTTGGGAACGATAGGATTCTCCGAGAATCATCCAGCGGCGCTGCACTGGAGAGTTCTCCGAAGTGCGGACAGATAGGACAGATCCCGGGGGAAGCGTGGACGGATCGTGAATGAAACCAACCCAATGCTGATCTTCCGATTCCACGAAGGCATTGCGATAAATCTGAAGTTGTTGCCGCAGCCTTGGCCAGAATTCAAATGTGGTGCAGGCGAGATCCATGGCACCATCGAGGTCAAAATCGGCAGCCACCGCGGCCCGGGAATCCAGTTGACTGGCAAGGCCGAGGTGATGTGCCACTTCGATGAGTGAGTTGTCCGCATTGGATTTCAGTACCCGATTGATTTCATATCCCCCGTAGGACAGGCCATGACCGCGTGTTTGTGCCATGGATCGGTCAAAAAACTGATGGACGGCCGGATCACTATCGGACCGGCCAAAGAAAATATCATAACACCAGAAATACGTCTCATAATCGCGGGCGGAAGCGGCGGACTCGTGACCATTTGTGATAAAGAGATCGAGGAATCCATCATTGTCGAAATCGAATGGTGAGACGCCCCAGGTCCAACCGGTTTTCTGCCATGGTCCGGTGGGTTGGAAATCGGTGAGAGACCGTTGGGGATTCCATTCCAGCCATTGGTTTCCGGCAGTCATCAGGGTGCGGAATTTCCGGGCGTCCGGGTCATGAGCCGGATGAGCCTTGGCGGAGTTCAATCGGTCCACGGTGGGGGCGTTCATGCCGGTCATGAGAATTTCCGGCATTCCATTGTGATTGATATCCACGATGCAATGGCTCATCCCCAGAGCGTATCGCCGATCGCCCGCTCCGGACATATCGGGTGAAAAAGTGCCATCCCGATTATTCCAATAGAGATCGAGCCCTGAAAAATCGCTGATGACCACGAGGATCTAAAGCGTGGTCCTGATCCAGGTCGACAAACGATCCTCCAAATGCGCGGCGGTTGCGGAGGGGGCCCAATCCTGCGGATTGTGAAATGTCAACGAACTTAACTTGCTTTTTTGGCGTAAAAATAGGAATTTTTGTTACAACTACACCTGCACTGGTTTCGCCACAGAAAAACTTGACCCAAGCGCTGGAAGAATCAAGCCATCAACGACAAATCAGACAAAATTCCGGCCTAAGAACCTTTAATTCCGCCCGCTATAAAAATACACTCTACCTCACCAACCCTACACTGGAGCAACAATGACTATTCAAACTCGCCTTATCGAATACCGCGACGGTGACACCCTGCTGGAAGGATTGCTCGCCTGGGATGACAGCATTACTGGTTCTCGACCCGCTGTCGCCATTGCCCACGCCTGGAGCGGACGGCAGGATTTCGAATGCAACAAAGCCAAAAAACTGGCGGAACAGCAAATGCAGAACCAGAGTGGCGAGTTTAATTACTCCCGCGCGGCCTCCCAGCTCGCTGAAGCGGCGGCTCAATTGCGGACGTTAAGGAAATTCGCCGCAAGGCCAAAGAAATAATCGAGTTGGCAGAGTAAAGCTTGTG
>JAJOIW010000126.1 GCA_021209225.1 Verrucomicrobiota bacterium | reverse complement strand
CACTCGGTGGGATGCGCCGCCTGCCATTCCCCGGAAACCCAGGAGGCCATCCTCACCCCAGTCATTCCTTTGCCGGATCTTTCGGCTAAAACCACGGTTGATGCCTTGTCCCAATTCCTCCTCAACCCCGCTCAAACCCACCCATCCGGCCGCATGCCAGACCTCCACCTTACCCCGAATGAGGCGAGAGCCATTTCGACCTACCTCCTCCGCGATCAGCTGAAACCCGCCGGAAGTCAGGCCCAACACACCACCCAGCCGGGCATCACCGCCGAGTTTTATGCGATTCCCAATCTCAGTCAAATGCCTGATTTCAATGCTTTATCTCCCAAAGAAACCTCGGTTGTTGAATCTTTTTCCATCGATGTGCCGGGCAGAGACCGCCAGGATGGATTTGCCATTCGATTCCGTTCGTCGATTCAGATCAGTCAGCCAGGAAATTATCGATTCTGGGTCAGCTCCGATGATGGATCCCGTCTCTACATCGATGGAAATTTAATCGTGGATAATGATGGGATTCACCCGGATCAGGAAAAAAATGGCCGCATCCAACTCAACCAGGGATCCCATGAACTGGAAGTCCAGTATTTTGAATCCTCCGGGCAGGAATCCTTCAATGTGCAATGGGCCGGACCGGGATTCCGGAGAGGCCAAATCCCGCTCAGCGTGCTGACAAGCTCGGACATCCAACCCATGATCCCTACGACCTGGTCGGAAAAATTCCAGCTCGACCCCAATGCCGCCCAGATGGGAGCCAGAATGTTTGCTGCCATGCGCTGCGTCAATTGCCATAACCTTCCCGGGATCCAACCCTTCAGCCCAGCACCGGAGTTTGCCAGCCTCAATCCGGATAACCCTGCCGGCTGCATCGGAACAAATCTTTCCAGAAGAGCTCCGGATTACCAATTGTCTGATAATCAGCGACTCGATTTGTCGGCAGCTGTCCGGGCACTGCAGAAAAATGCCGCCCCCCTCCAGCCTCAACAGGTCGTCAATAAATCCCTGGCCTCATTGAACTGCTATGCCTGCCATAAACGTGGCGAATCAGGTGGCCCGGATGAAGTCAGAAGAAATTTCTTCACCACAACCAGTGAAATTGACCTCGGTGACGAAGGCTCCATTCCCCCGACTCTCAATTGGATGGGTGCAAAATTCAAACCGGCAGCCCTGCGCCGGATCCTCACTCAGGGAGAACTCCATGTCCGTCATTACATGGCCACCAGAATGCCGATCTTCCATCAGCCAGCTGTCGAACCCCTCCTCCAGGCCATTCACCAGGTCGACCAAATCGAAAATAATGATAGAGAACCCGCATTCTCCAAGGATCGCGTCGAAATAGGTCAGAAATTTGTCGGAGTCACCGGAGTAGCCTGCATCACCTGCCATGGCATAGCCGGCCAGAATGGCATTGGCATTAATGGCATCGATTTGTCCACGGTATACAGCCGCCTGCAACCCGGATGGTTTCAGAAATTTCTGCTGGCTCCGGCTGCTTTCAATACCGCCACCCGCATGCCAAATTTCTGGCCGGAGGGACAATCCGCTTTCCCCAATATTCTGGGCGGAGACAGCTCAGCGCAGATCCAGAGCATTTGGACCTACCTCTCACTCGGAAATACCATGCCTCTCCCGGTTGGTATCATCCCCAAAGGCGGCGCAGGCATGGAACTCATTCCCAACCAGAAACCCATCATCCATCGCACATTTATGGAGGGCGTCAGCCCCAGGACCATTCTGACGGGCTTTCCGGAAAAGCTCCACTCCGCCTTCGACGCCAATCAGGTGAGACTGGCAAAGCTCTGGAGAGGCCGGTTTTTTGATGCCAGCGGCGTGGCCAGTGGAAGAACAGACCGCTTTCTCTCCCCGCTCGGAACGGACGTTCTCGAACTTCCAGACGGCCCGGCAATCGCTTCACTTGAATCGATCGATTCTGATTGGCCTCTCCCGGCAGATATCTCGTCGCGGAACCTGGGGGGCACATTCATGGGCTACCGACTCGATAACTCAGGAACTCCCATCTTCCAATACCGGCTGGGCTCATGGATCATCGAGGAATCGGTCACTCCCCAACTGGAGCCGGGAGGACCATCTGCCATCAGATCCTTCTCCATTTCGGGAACCAACCCCACTGCCCCGGACCTCTATCTCCTCGCAGCGGAAGGCCAATCCATTTCCCAATCCGATGGAAAATATTCCGTGGATGGCAAAATCCAATTGGAAATTGAGGCTCCAGCGCCCAACATCCTGATTCGCAAATCGAATTCCAAGTCACAGATCCTCGTCCGCATTCAATCGCCTGAAAATGTCTCCTACAAATTGAAATGGTAAACAGACACTCACCTGATCATGAAAATCTTCTGCTATTTGTCCCATATGAAGTCACCTCTCAACCTGGTTTCCACAATCCTCATTTTCGCTGAGGTGATGGGCATATCCTCGTTGCCAGCCGCTCAGGAACAGGACTATTACTCAATTGAGACCTTTCAATTTCCGGAGTCGGTTGCCATGGAGGTCAGTGCCATGACAACTCTCCGAAATGGATCCCTCTTGATCGGAACCCGCACGGGAGATGTTTTCGTTCTGGAAAACCCATACGGCGATGTGGAAAAACCCGTTCTGAAATCCTGGACTCAGGGATTGGCCCAGCCTCTTGGTTTCCTGGAACATGAGGGATGGATTTATACAGCTCAACGCGGAGAACTCACCCGAATCAAGGATTCCGATAACGACGGCACCGCTGATGTTTTTCAAACTATCTGCGACAGCTGGGAAATTTCCGGTAATTACCACGAATATAATTTCGGCCCCAGAATCGATCGCGAAGGCTACCTCTGGGTCACCACCAATAAACCTTTTGGCCAGGAACCTTTCGGCAGAGCCCATTGGCGTGGCTGGGCAGTCCGTATCCACCCGGAAACCGGCGAAATGCAACCGATGTGTGCCGGACTCAGATCCCCGGCCGGAGTCGAAACCAGCCCATGGGGGGACATTTTCTACACCGATAACCAGGGAGAATGGTGCAATGCCTCAAAACTCTCCCACCTCGAATTTGGCGATTACCATGGCCATCCCCATGGCTTAATTACCAAGGATTTGGCTGGGGCTCCCTTCAACCAGTTTGCGGACCCTGTCTCCGGTACATTCATGAAGGACATGAAAGAACAGAATCCCCACTTCAAAATGCCAGCCGTCTGGTTCCCCTATGATAAAATGGGAAAAAGCCCCTGCGGATTCAAATGGGACACAACCAATGGAAAATTCGGCCCCTTCGACGGCCAGTTGTTCGTCTCCGATCAGCACCACGCCTGGATTATGCGTGTCAGCCTGGAAAACATCAACGGTCACTGGCAAGGGGCCTGCTTCAGGTTTCGTGAGGGATACCAATGCGGCATCCTCCGCTTGGAATTTGGCAACGATTCCTCACTCTTCGTGGGGATGTCCAATGCTGGATGGGGAGGCCGTGGCAATAGCCCCTGGGGTCTGCAACGCACCCGATGGACTGGCGTCACCCCATTCGAAATCCTTCACATGAATGCCAGACCTGATGGATTTGAACTTACTTTCACCCACCCCGTGGATCGCAATATCGCCAACCAAATCGGGAATTACTCGATGGAAAGCTACACTTATCGCCTGGAAAGCAGGTATGGCGGACCGGAGGCAGATAAACAGAAACTCCAGATCGCCAGCATCTCCATCAACGATGATGGGACAAAAGTCCGACTCTACACCAATGATCTCCGTGCTGGGTATGTCCATGAGCTCTTGCTCTCCAATTTCCGAAGCGATTCCGGAACGGACCTCCTCCACCCGGAAGCCTACTATACTCTGGTCAACATCCCTGATAATCGACAGGCTTCCACGTCTTCTGACCGCATCCCAAGCATCCCTTAACCGCACCCCCATTTCCGCAACCTCAGCCGATCCTCTCTGACTATGCCCATCCTCCTGGCTGGTATTCCGCAAATCAATCGAACTCTCTTCCATCGCATCCAATTCCCGGTCGGCGATTCCGCAGCTTGGATCCACAACCTCAAAGGAGATGGCAAATCATTGCTCTTCGTTCGGGATATTGAAGTCCATCGAGCTCAATCATCCGCAAAAGCCGATGAAATCGTCTGCGCAGCCGACTTTGCCCCATCTTCCGGCTTGTCCGGCGACCGTGATACGGCTCTGGCACAAGCTGTTTCCCACTGCCTCGCTCTCCATAACGTCACAGAAATAACCACGGACCGCACCCTGCCGTTCCTGTTCGCCTGGCACATCCAGAACTCAGGTATCCACATCCATTACGACGAAAACCTGGGGGTCATCGAAAGACGTGTCAAATCCATGGCCGAAGTGAACTTCCTCAAACAGGCTCAGAAAATCACCACAGAAGCCATGATCCTGGCTTGTGAAATGATTGCCCGCGCAAAAACCTCCACCGGGGGATATCTCACCCACAATGGAAATGTCCTCACCTCAGAAACCGTCCGCTCAGCTATAACCCGATTTCTCATTGATCACCAGTTCTCAACCCCATCGGACTCCATCGTGGCTGCGCTACCTCATTCAGCCGACTGTCATCATTTCGGCACTGGCCCCCTCAAAACCGGAATTCCCATCATCGTCGATATTTTCCCGAGAGACAATTCCTCATTCTACAACGGTGACTGCACCAGAACTGTCGTACATGGAACCCCATCGGACCGGGCTTGCCAAATGCACGAGGCCGTCGTCCAGGCCAAAAAGGCCGCCTGCATGGCTCTGAAACCTGGTTCCACCGGGGATGCAATCCACCAGGTCACTATCGCGTGCCTCCAGAATCACGGCTTCCCATTCCACCGTGGCACCATCCCTCCGGATGAAGTCATCCCCAGTATGTGCCACGGCACCGGACATGGCATAGGTCTGGATGTGCATGAACCCATCCTTCTGGATTCCGGTGGCTCAACCATCATGGCCAACGAGGTCTTCACCGTCGA
>JAJOIW010000241.1 GCA_021209225.1 Verrucomicrobiota bacterium | reverse complement strand
TGCCCACCCGGGTCAGGTCAAATTGTGGAAATTCATCAGCAGCGGCCCGCATCCAGGCGATGCGATCGGGGAATCCGGCATCGACAATATTTTTCCAGCACACATCGTGAAAGGCTTTGGATCGATGGCTGGTTCCCATGCCATCGATCTGCACCACGATGGCTCCGAGATTGGCGATTTCCTGTTGCCGGTAACTATTGCGGAACGACTTTGGCACGTGGGCGGAATGCGGGCCTGCATAGATATTTTCTATGACCGGGTATTTCTTGTCGGGATGGAAATTCTCCGGCCAGTGGATGATTCCATAGATATCCGTCTTCCCATCGCGGCCAGGTGCGGCAAATCGTTGAGGAAGCCTTTTCCCATTGAGGATGAATGATGAGATATCTCCCGATTCCAGTTGGCAGATCAGTGACCCATCCTTGAATTTTCTCAATTCATGCACCGGCGCTGAATCCACCCGTGACCAGCGATCAATGTAGTAATTTGCATTGGGGGATTTGGTGATCTCGTGAGTCCCATCCCCAAACGTCAGTGGATGCCATCCGGATCCATCCCAATTCACCCGGTAAAAATGTTGATGATAGGGATCTTCTCCCGCATTGATGCCACCCGCCCTGACAATCAATGTGCGATGCTGCGAATCGACCTCAAAGACACTGAAAACGGGGAAATTGCCTTGAGTGATCTGATTTTTAACCTCACCGGTTTTTGTGTCATAGAGATAAAGGTGGTTCCATCCATCCCGTTCACTCATCCAGATTGCCTCATGAGTCTCCGGGAAGAATTCAAAATAATACTTCCCGGCGTAGTCAAAAAATGTCGTGCATTCCTCATTGATGAGGATGCGGGTGTGCGCGGTGGGAGTCTGGATACCGATGACCCGCATGACCTGGTGACCCCGCTGGTTATAGACAAAATGGATTTCCGAGGAATCCGGCATCCACTGAAAATTCTCCAGGCTCCATGGCGTGGGGAAGAGGGAGTTATCAACGGGAATTTCAGCCAGGGATTCCAGCGAGAAAAGATGCGGGCTGTCCACCGGTATCGGATCTCCTGGCTTGAAATAAGGAATCGTATGAAGTGTGGGTTGCAACACATCTTCCGGCGAGGATTGGACCATATGCACCAACCGCTCCGGCGCAGGCTTGCTTTGAACAGCCAATAGATATTTGGAGTCGGGCGACCAGAATGATTTTGGCATCCATTCTGGATATCCCTCGAAGTCATACTGCATCCCCATGAATTTTTCACGCTGGCCATTTTGTTGGTAGGAATTCTGAATGGTTGCGTCGCTGGTCAGTGGGTGCACCTGGTTGTTTTTTGAGGTTTTGCACGTGGAGGTTATGGTCCTGAACAAATGCTTTCCATTGGCCATCCGGGGATATCGACCCCATGGCAGCCATCTCCTCCGGGGTGGCATTCCTCCGGTTGCGGCGTCGGGGCTGGCGCTTTTCCCCCGGTGAATCATCGATGACAGCCTGGCCATTTTTGCTGCCTGCTATATACGTGCCGATGAAGTCTCCGGATTCACCCCTGACCGCCCATGCGTGACCGGAATAGGTGTTCTGAAATACCGATTTTCCCGCTTCAATGTCCTGATAGTGCCTTTCTTCCAGATCCGAATCGATCCAGTGTATGGAAACTCTCTGATTGAGTTTGTTTATGAATTCAATCTCTGTCTGAGTGCTCCCATCTCGTGAGGCGATGGGTTCGTTGTATTTGGTGAGTCCGGAGGACGCTCTGACCTTGAGCTCGGACACCTGGCCATTCTGTGGATCGAATAGCCAGCTTTTCTGCCGGCCCAGAAGCCGTATCGAGGGATTTTCCGGATGGAATTCAATGGATTCAAATGGCAGTTGGTATTCTGAGCAGGTCTCGCCGGTGAGTGCGGTGAGTTGGCGGGCCACTTGGGCGTGGTCAAATGCCGGAACCCGTCGGCCTTCGACCGCATCCACCAGAATGAATTCAAACTGCCCATCGGCCACCTCGTTCCGGTACCAGAATCTGGAATCGTTCCCGAACCAATGCGGGTCGACAGTGGCTTTATAGGCTTTGGCGGGGGATTTTTCCGCTGGATTCACCTTGGGTTTGGACGGATTGGTTTCCGGGGCTGCTGGCAATCCGGGATAGAATCTCCATTGGGATGTCCAGTCCCGATCCACCGGCATTCCCGTAAGTGATGCCCGGATCAATTCAATGGGAATGGAATTCTCGATAAGGACAGCATCATGAAACTGTTTGTCTGTCCACTGGTGGGAATGAATCATTTCATGCCGGAGCTGGCGCAACTGCAGTCCACCCAGCATATAGGCAGCCTGGTAGAGTGGGCTGTATCCACCTTGTATGGATCTTCTCACTTCAGCCGTGGCATTTCGGACTTCATGGCCGACCTCCTGAACCAGATAATCGATGCATTCCTGAGGGGACATCAATCCGAGATGGAAGCTGAGCGAAAAAATGATTCTGGCGCAGCGATGGGATCTCCAGAACAACATGCCAATGCGGTCCTCCGGGCTGTCCGCAAATTCAAGATCCCACAAAAGCATCTCCCAATAGAGCGCCCATCCTTCAATGAGAAAGGGGGTTCTGAATATTTTCCGGTGGGTGTTGTAGCGTTCCGCCATGAAAAGCTGCAAATGATGGCCGGGAATGAGTTCGTGGTGGACTGTGGCTTTTGAGAAATGCACATTGTTCCCTCTGAGGCTCATCAGTTTGTGGTCATGCTCCATTTCCGCGGTCGGGAAGGAGACCGATATGACTTCGCCCCCGGTGAAATAGGGATTCACTTTCTGGCGTTCGGGACTCATCATTTCCATGCGCCACGTCTCCCGAGCTATCGCCGGAATAGTGATCAGGTCTCTTTCATCGAGGAATTCCTCCGCTTCCCGCGCCAGCCGCTTGATGAGCTGCGGCTGCTCGCCGGCATCAACATGCAGCGACTTGACATGATTCTGGGCCGCCTGCCAATCCTCCCCGTATCCCATTTTCCTGGAGGCTTTTTTTCTATCTTTGAGGCACCATTCCATTTCCATGCGGGCGATGGCGATCAATTCTTCCGGGGAGTAGGGGATCCACTCACGCCTCAGGGCATCCAGCAGAGCATCCCGGCCGATGGGGTCGCCGAGTAATGGAGCATCGTCCCCCTCCCGATAGCCTGCAATTTCGGTTCGCAACCACTGGGCACTGCTTTTCATGGATTCCCGGACTTTTTCACTGGTTTTGGCGACCCACCACGAAAATGCCGGGTGGTACCCATTATAAAATCCGTTCCACTCCTCGAGATGCCTCCCCAATTGATCCACGTAGCGGGACGTCCGGTTGGCAACTATGGGTGGGATGGTTTTTTTATCCATTTTCCTCCAGTTTTCCAAGGTTTGCTGGATGGAGCCGTTCAATGCATGCAGGGCATCGGCAATGGCTGGCGGATCGATGGCATCGACACGCTGGCGGGCTTCAATCAAGGGAATCAGCGTTTGAATCCAGGGAGCCACCTGGATGGCTTCTTTGGCAAGCTGGCGGTCGTGAACAATTTGACGGCGTTCGAACTTCAGATGCGTCCTCAGGAGGTGGTAGTCGACTTTGCTGTTCTGGTCGAGCTGATCAAAATCCAGGGACTCCAGCATGGATTCATAGGAATGATGGAACTCATCCAATCGGGAAAATGTCGTTTCCGAAAATGGGATTTTGTAGAAGCGCTCCAGGTTCCCCAGGTCCAGTGCATAGCGATCGATCATGGACCGCAGGTGAGTGACGGATGGGTCGTGTGGGGGCAGGGGAACTGCCACCAGATTTTGAAGGAGCACTGTGATGCAACTCCCGATGGCCAATTGCATCATGACAATCCAGCGCTTGGAATGATCCTCTAGCATGGGCGGAGTGTAGATGAATTCCAGGGACAATCCCATCTGTTTTTCAGATTCCAGGCGGATTGGAAATGAAAAAGTTCACCGGATGTTCACGGGATTCTGACATTATTGGTGGGTGTCGGGGATAGAGAGTGGGGGATGGATGTGACGATGGTGATTTTGCTGGCCATAGCTGGTCTATGCGCATTTTCCATGGCCTTTGCCAATGGGGCGAATGATGTTGCCAATTCCTTTGCTTCTGCCGTTGGAGCCAAGGCGGTGACGATCCGCCAGGCGGTTGTGATTGCCGGGATGATGAATCTGATGGGTGCTTTGCTTCTCGGGGGGGCCGTTTCAACCAAACTGGTCACCGAAGTTGTTCAACCGCAGAACTTTGCAAGCAATCAATCCTATATTCTAGCGAATTTTGCGGCTTTGCTGGGGGCCGGATTATTTGTTCTGCTCAGCACTTTCCGGGGATTGCCGGTGAGTTCAAGTCACTCGATTGTAGGGAGCCTTGTCGGGGTTGCGTGGATAGCCGGAGGTTCCGCCGCAGTGAATACCTCACAAATCGGTGTCATCGTTATTTCCTGGTTCTCATCCCCAATTCTCGCGGCCTTTTTAGGCTGGTTTTTCTATTTTCTTCTGAGTCGACTGGTTCTGAGGAATGGTCAGGCCGGAATAAAAAGGCGCATTGAGGTGTATCTTCCTTATGCGGTGGGACTGGGCAGTTTTGCCTTTTTATTGATACTGATGAAGGGAGGGACGCTGAAGTCGCTTCGTCCGGGAGATTTCTGGGGCTATCTGCTGATGGCGGCCATGGTCGTGCCTTATGTCACTCTCGCGTTTCAAGTCCTGCTCCGGCAATGGATTGAAAAAATGGAGGACACTCTGGAATCCTCAGAGGCCATTTTCCAAAGGCTTCAAGTGGCGACCTCCTCGTATGTGGCCTTTGCCCATGGAGCCAATGATGTGGCCAATGCCATCAGTCCCGTGTTTGGAATTTACCTGGTGGTCACTACTTCCACCTTGCCCACAAAAGAACTGGTTGAGCAATCCGGTATTCCGCTCTGGATCCTTGTTCTCGGCGGATTCGGCATTGCGGTGGGAATCGGGCTCCTCGGGCACCGGGTCATAAAAACCCTGAGCGAAAAAATCACAGTCATCAATAATTCCAAAGGTTTCTGCATTGATACAGCGACGGCCACCACTGTCGTGCTGGCCACCATGTTTGGCTTG
>JAJOIW010000003.1 GCA_021209225.1 Verrucomicrobiota bacterium | reverse complement strand
CTCGTGTCCGAGGGGGAAGTCACCTTCATGCTGGATTCCAAACAAAGTTCATGATTCATCCGACAGCAGTCGTCGATCCCCGGGCAGATCTGGGGCAGGGATGTGAAGTGGGGCCATTCTGCGTCATCGGGCCGAATGTGCAACTCGGTCCGAATTGCCGTCTCCATTCCCACGTTGTGATCGATGGGCACACCACACTTGGCGAGGGGAATGAGGTATATCCCTTTTCCACCATCGGGCTCCGCACCCAGGATTTGAAGTGGAAGGGGGGGAAGACCCGGACTGTGATCGGGGATTTCAACGTGTTCCGCGAGAGCGTCACGATTCACAGTGCCACCGGAGACGGAGAGGAGACCCGGATTGGTTCCAACAACAATCTTTTGGCTTATTGCCATGTGGCCCATAATTGCCAACTGGGCAACGGTATCATCATGAGCAACGGGACAGGATTGGCTGGTCACGTGGTGGTTGAGGATTATGCGGTCTTTGGGGGGATGACCGGGGTGCATCAGTTCTGTCGGGTTGGGACGCTGTCGATGGTGGGTGGATGTTCGCGCATCAATCAGGACATCTGCCCCTATACACTGGTGAATGGCAATCCACCATCCACTGTTGGTTTGAACAAGGTCGGACTGGAGAGAAGAGATGTTCCCAGCGAAGTTCAAAGCGCTTTGAAAGAAGCTTACCGATTGCTTTTCCGCGGCAATTTGAGTCTGGAGGAAGCGCGTGCCCGTATTGCCGAAATACTCCCTGAAAGCACTCAATTGAAGCATCTGGTGGATTTTCTGGAAAAATCTGAACGCGGCATTTGCCGATGAGTCGTCCGCTGTCGTAGGATACATCCATGGCGATTGTGCAGGTTCAGAATATCCTTAAGTCGTACCGGACGCCTGACGGTGGGATGCAGGCGATACTCGATATTCCCTCCCTCGACATAGAGGGCGACGAACACGTCGCCATACGTGGGACAAGTGGGTCGGGAAAAACCACACTGCTCAACATTCTTTCGGGCATTTTAAAGCCGGACTCTGGCACGGTATCCATACATGGAACCAACATCTGCCAGTTGCCGGAAGCTGCGCGGGACCGGTTCCGGGCAACCCACATCGGGTATATTTTTCAAACCTTCAACCTGATCCAGGGATTGACAGCCCTGGAAAATGTGGCGTTGGCCGCGTGGTGCGGAGGCAGTCGGGATGTGAAACGCAGTCGGGAACTGCTGGATCGGGTTGGGCTTGGTGACCGGATGGGACTATCACCCGCGCGCCCTGAGTACCGGCCAGCAGCAGCGTGTCGCCCGTCGCCCGAGCCCTCGTCAACAAGCCCAGTCTGGTCCTCGCCGATGAACCCACTGGAAACCTCGATCCCGACTTCGCCTCTGAAGCCATCGATCTCATCAGAAGCCAATGCGCGGAAGAAAAAGCACAACTTATTCTGGTGTCCCATGATCCCCGGATATTAGGTCAGTTCTCCCGGTTATTGAATCTGTCCGATGTGAACCGGGCCAGCCTGAGCCAGGGAAAGGAGGCAGCCCGGTGAGCTTTTTCAAACTGGTCTGGAAAAGTCTGATGCAGCACAAGCTGTCGACTGGAGTCACAGTTGTCTCTTTGGCATTGGCGGCTGGTCTGATGTTGACGGTTTGGGTATTGCAGGCGCAATCGCGGCAGGTGTTTGCTGAATCCAACTCAGGGTTTGACGCGGTCCTGGGTGCTCGGGGCTCGAGTTTACAGCTGGTTTTGAATAGTCTTTTCCATCTGGAGCAATCGCCTGGAAATATCGATTGGCAGGATTATCTCGACATTGCTGGTGACCCACGCATCTCCCGCGCGATTCCCATTGCGGTGGGGGATAATCTATACGGGTTCCGCATCGTCGGCACCACGACGAACATCTTCGCCCGGACTCATTCACCGGATTTGGATGGGTTTCATGTCGCGGATGGGAGACCATTTCAAGCCAACCGGCGTGAAGCGGTGCTGGGTGCGTTGTCGCCTCCCAGCTCCCCCAACTCAAAATTGGCAGTCTGTTCCGTCCCTTCCACGGACTGCGGTTTGATGCGGCCGAACAACACGAGGAGGAATATGTGATCACTGGAATTCTCAAACCCACCAACAGTCCGACAGACCGCGCCGTCTGGATCCCGCTTGAAGGGGTTCAACATATGGCGGGGCACGCCGCATCCGAAAAAGACCGCATCTCCGCTGTGCTCATCAAATTGGCTTCTCCAACTGTCGGGCAAATGCTCAACATCCAGTATAACCGCCAGGGAAACCGCCTCACATTTGCCTTTCCAGTGGCAGCCATCGTGTCCGAACTCTTCAAGAAGGTTTCCTGGCTGGACCGGTTATTGCAGGGAATAGCCCTGCTGGTTGGCGTTGTGGCAGCGGCATCCGTTCTGGCGAGTGTGTACAATTCCATGAATGAGCGGCGCCGGGACATCGCCATCATGCGCGCTCTCGGGGTGCGGAAACTGACCATATTCGGACTCATCCTCTGGGAATGTGCTCTGATTGGACTGCTGGGAAGCCTGCTTGGATTTGCCGTTTATGCCGGATTGATGGTCATTGGATCCGCTATCCTGAGGGAAAAGACCGGCATAGTTTTAACCCTGTTTTTCTGGCATGGCGCCCTGCTGTGGACGCCTGTCCTCATGACAGGGGCCAGTCTGCTGGCCGGTATTGTGCCCGCCTGGAAGGCCTACCGCAATCCAGTTGCAGAAAACCTTGTACCACTTGCTTGATTTTCCCCAGTTTGTAGCCCATTTTCAACCCATATGAATCTTGATGCCAGACTCGTTGTCGTGATGCTTGCGGCACATATATTTCTTATTGGCTGTGAGAAAAAGACGGCGTCCACCGAAGTGTCGGGTGCGCCCCGTGCTGTGGGGGAACCCTCACCTGTTCTTGGAACTGAGATTATTCCAGGTGGTCCAGCTGTCTCGGAAATGTCCCCTCAGGTTTCCTCTGAGCCCCTGACAAACAATATCCCTCCAATGGATTCCGGCACCAGCTCACCCGCAATCCCTCAGACATCCGGAGAGGCCCTGACAGAATCGGCAAGCGGGAAAGTGGCGGCCATGGCGGGCATTCTGGAAAATCAGCGGCCTCAGACACTCGACATCGCCAGTATCGGCCAGTCCCTGAAGGATCCGGCACCTCTGGCCAATGATCCCAACTTCCTCGACGTCAATTTCAATCAGCTCGCTTCATTCAAATACGACATTCCCGATTCATTCATGTTGTTGAAAGAGGGGGATCCCGAGCCAACCAATAAACCCGTCATCCCGGAGTCCATCCGCGGCCTTTCCGGGAAAAAGGTTGCCGTCACGGGGTTCATGCTGCCACTCAAAGTCGAGAATGGCTTGGTGACCGAATTACTACTGATGCGCGACCAGTCGATGTGCTGCTTCGGCACCGTTCCGGAAATCAATGAATGGATCTCAGTCAAGGCTGACAAAGAAGGATTCAAACCCATCAATGACCAGGCCGTCACATTCTTCGGGGAGCTCAGAGTGGATGAAATCCGGGAAAATGGATACTTGGTTGGCATTTACGAAATGGATGGTTACCGCATGGTCGGCCCCAATAACCTCAAAGAGTTCTGATGGCCCACAGCAGGCCAGCCAGGGGAGAATTCTGGGCGCTGAAACGCCCATTGATGCAGCCGGATACCGGTCTATTTTCTGAGCAATCACAATTCTCAGTCTGCTGATTCCATCCCGGGTCAGGATGAATTGGAACGGAAATCCTGGATGAATTTTTTTCTTTTATCGAAGTTCAACTAGGGGGATGATGCACGCCCCTTGAATCTGGTGAAAAATGGATTTTGCCTTGTTTAAAGGAAAAGTATTGAAACCGACGGCACATGATGATCGCATAACATGATTCGGACTTGGAAAATAGCTGAGAACGCCTTCTTTGAGCTGGTTCGCCAACCAGTTTACTTTATCCTGTTGGCCTCATCGGTGATCTTTATCTTTTTTCTTTCCAACATTTATTATTTTGGATTTGGAGAGGATCCCAAGATGGTGAAGGAGAATGCGCTGGCGGTTCTTTTTTTTGTCCGGCTTGTTCTGTGCGGTGTTTGGTGCGTCCAACACCATTTCTCAGGAAATCCGATCCGGGACTGCCTTGGCCGTCCTATCCAAACCTGTGGGTCGCATGCAGTTTGTGCTCGCAAAATTCCTGGGCGTATCGGCAGCGGTGACGTTGGGGGCTCTGGCCAATATCCTGCCGCTTCTCCTCGTGAGCCGGCTCGCATTTGATGTCTACGGTGAACCCCAGATCCGTCCTATCATCATCTTCTACGTCTGTGTCCTGCTTGCCTTCGCCGTCGCCGGATTCACCAATTATTTTCTCGGACGTCACTTCGTCATGGATGGCGTCTTTTCCCTGATATTTTTTGTTTTCATCGCCTTCATCATTATTAATTTCATCGATAAACACGGGGATCTGCAGGCATTCGGCTCGGATATTGACTGGAGACTGATAGGGATTGCCATGTTGCTTATTTTTGCCCTGTGGATGCTCTCCGGATTGGCGGTGGTCTGTTCAACCCGTTTTGAACTGGTTCCCAGTCTGGCCATTGTCTCAGGATTTTTTTTACTGGGTTTGATGTCTGACTACATTTTTGGCCAGCATCTGTCCACCTGGTGGGGGAAGACATTTTACACCCTTCTTCCCAACTGGCAGTTACTCTGGATGGCGGATGCTCTCGAAGAGCACAAGTCCGTTCCGTTATCGTACATCTTCAACTCATTGCTCTATACACTGGCCTATCTTGGGGCCATTCTCGGTCTCTCATTGATTCTCTTTGAGGACCGTGAATTACATTAAATTTTGAAAATCCAATGAATTCGCAAATTCATAAAGTTGGACTGGTCGGTTTTCTGACGTTGCTGGTTTCCACGATGGTGGTGGCTTTTCTTGCCTATTTAGAGGCGGGACTCACCTCCAAAATAACGGTTGTTTTTTTTGGCATTGGACTTCTGGTCAGTGCTGTGGCGTGGCTGCAGATGCGTCTGGAATTCCGCGAGGAATCCGAGCGCCTGGAATTCGAGGACCTGACGCGCCGGTCCAGGCAATCGAGTCTCTTTGACGCCGACGATTCGGACATTCTCAATG
>JAJOIW010000090.1 GCA_021209225.1 Verrucomicrobiota bacterium | reverse complement strand
CAGCCTCGGCACAACTCTTCATGTTGAAACCAGCAACACCCGACTCTCGAAAAAAAATTGACGTCTCCTTTGATGGGCCCCAAATTCCGGGTCCTGACAGAGTAGAACGGAAGGAAGTGCACGAGCGCCAATGGCTCGATTGGGACATTGGCGTGATTCAACTGAAGTCGGACAATCACTTCATCCGACTTCGATCGGATCCGGGGAAATCATTGATGTCAAATCGGTATGGCTCGTTCCCGAGCCACTTTGACATGAGGTTCCGGCATTGGATGGATTAGAATTTACAGGACGTATAGCGTGATCAAATTATTATTTCTGGGTGATGTGGTTGGAGATAAAGGCCGTGAATGTTTAAAGCATTTGCTTCCCGGTTTAATCCGGGAAAAAGGCATCTCATACGTTGTTGCCAACGGGGAGAATGCGGCTGGTGGATCGGGAATCACTCAAAAAGTGGCCACTGAACTCTACGACTCGGGTGTGGATGCCATCACCATGGGGGATCATTTATGGAAGCAGAAGGATGTCGTCCACCTCTTGCAGAATGACCCTGCATTTTCCGGCCCTTCAATTATCCGACTGGCACTTCTGGGAATGGATTTGGATGTGTCCAGAAACCCGGGCTTCCACCATTGGGAGTCATTAACATTCAGGGGAGGACGTTTATGGCTCCTTTGGAAAACCCATTCAACATGATTGAATCAGCCGTCGATTGTCTGCGTCAGCAGACCTCCCTGATCCTGGTGGATTTTCATGCGGAAGCCACCAGTGAGAAGATCGCCATGGGTTGGTTGCTTGATGGGAAAGTGAGTTTGGTTGTGGGAACCCACACGCATGTGCAGACCGCGGATGAAAAGATTTTACCCCGGGGCACTGGCTATCTCACGGACGCTGGATTCTGCGGGCCGCACCTGAGTGTGATTGGCCGCGAAATCGAGCCGGTGATTCAGGGATTCAAGACCATGGCACCAATGCGTTTGCCTGTCGCGGATGGGTGGGGTAAGATGCAGGGCGTCCTGGTGGATGTTGAAATTTCCTCCGGGCAGGTCAAGCGCATTGAGCGCATTTCGCGGGATCTCGGGTCCGTAGTGAGGCATTCCTGATGAAGAAGAAAATGTCGAGTCAATGGGATTTCAACGATCTCTTTTCTCTGGCGGATGAGCGGAAAAAGAAACGTGCTCACGGGGTGCCAGGTGTTGAAGCCACTGAGGTCGAGTCGGGGGAGGTTTCCGGGATGGAGGATTCCGCTCCAATGAGGTTGGATGCCGCATCTGAGCCTGCCTTGGTCCGCGAGGAGAAATCCATTTCGGTGGCGGAACTGACGGCTCGCATCCGATCTGCGCTGGAGACGGATTTCAGTCATGTGCGTGTCTTTGGTGAAGTCACCAACCTGAGGGTTCAGTCCTCGGGGCATATTTATTTTTCGATTAAAGATAAGTCCTCCCAATTGCAATGTGTTTTATTCCGTAGTCAAAGGGGGGTGGATCGGGAGTTGCTGAAGGACGGCCGCGAAGTGAGTCTGTCCGGGGCGGTGACCGTCTATGAAGCACGCGGGCACTACCAATTACTGGTGCACAAAGTTGAGGTTGCCGGGCAAGGCGCACTTCAGGCTGCATTTGAAAAACTGAAGGCGCAACTGAGTCAGGAAGGTTTATTTGATTCGAGCAGAAAAAAGCCACTGCCAAGATTCATGAAGCGGGTGGGATTGGTGACCTCCGTATCGGGGGCGGCGATCCGGGATGTGCTGCATGTGATTGGCCGTCGTTTTCCCGGGTTGGAGATTGTGCTGATTTCAGCCAGGGTTCAGGGACAGGGAGCCGCAGTGGAGTTGGCCCAGGCACTCCATGCCCTGAACCATCACCCTGTTCATGGTCAGACTCTGGATGTGATTCTATTGACCCGCGGTGGGGGGAGTCTGGAGGATCTCTGGGCCTTCAATGAGGAAGTGCTGGCCCGGGCCATCGCGCAAAGCCGCATTCCGGTCATCTCAGCCGTCGGGCATGAAATTGATTTCACCATTGCGGACTTTGTTGCTGATTTCCGGGCGGCGACACCCAGTGCGGCAGCCGAAGTCATCACTGAAAATTTTATCCGTGCGGAAGAAATCATGGCTACCCTGGCGCTTCGCATCCGACGTGTCCTCAGTTCCGCACACAGGAAGCAAACCGAGCATGTCCACTCACTCGTCCGCAGATTGGAGCGTCGCCATCCCAGGCGGCACCTCGAACAAAACCTCCTTCGTTTGGATGACATTTGGGCTCAGTTTTGTAAAAGAACCCAGAGAACCATGCTGCGACGCATGGATCTCCTGGAGCAATTTTCCCGACGCATTGAGCGAAACCGTCCGTCATCCAAAATCCGCTTGTCCCAGGAACGGCTGCATCAGCTGACGGGTCAGATGCATCGATTATCTCAGCAAGCAGTGACTGGTCAGATCCGCCAGG
Organism: Verrucomicrobiota bacterium; assembly: GCA_021209225.1. Classification (GTDB taxonomy): domain Bacteria; phylum Verrucomicrobiota; class Verrucomicrobiia; order Limisphaerales; family JAJOIW01; genus JAJOIW01. The sequence goes on along the minus strand of JAJOIW010000090.1, from coordinate 2,696 downwards.
TGAATGAACTGGAAACACGACTGCGGCTTTTGTCTCCATTGGCGGTCCTGGAGCGGGGGTATGCGATAGCAACCATGGCACACCAGGATTCCCAGCGGGTGGTTCGCTCATCTGAGGAGGTCCAGGCTGGTGATGTCGTCAGCCTGACCTTCAGAAATGGCTCGGCAGAAGCCACAGTGATCCGCACCAGCCAGTACCAGAATTCCTGAGGAATCTGGTGCCCATGGTGCGCTGTCCGCTCCGATTCTGTTCTCATGTTCCAAATGATTGCAGTTGATCGCACCTTGCAGGAGTTCAATCATGGTGACAGTGCTGATATACTCGAGTGTCGCGACCAAATCCTTCCCGGATGATGAGCTGTGCTCCTTGTTGGAGATTTCCCGTTCAAATAACCAGAGGGACCAGATCACAGGTCTGCTCCTTTATTATGACATGGGGTTTATTCAGGTACTCGAAGGCGAGGAATCGGCGGTGACAAAAACATACCATCGCATCGAGAGAGACCCGCGACATAGAAATATCCTGAAGATCATCTCCTTCCAATCCCCGGATCGCACCTTCACCAACTGGAGCATGGGATTTAAAAGAATGTCAAAATCTCAAATCGAGGAAGTTTTACCAGGTTTCACCAACCACCTCATGACGGGACACATGGATCATTCCGGCAATAAAAGGTTGCCAGCCAAAATCACCGCCTTCCTGGAAGCCTTCCGCACCGTGGTGCGGGTGGCATGAAATATAAAATTTACAATTATTTCTCAGCGCGGTGAATCCCCGCCAAATTGATTTTCTAGAAACCATAACATGAGTGCCTTGGCGCGATTGTTGACCGGGATGGCGGCGTCCATCGTGTGTGGCCACCCTTCCAATCGGTCATAGTAATATGGAATTTTCAGCTCTCCCAACCTGGCGGCCAGCACGTCCGATTGATCAATGGGAACAATTTTATCCAGAGTTCCATGCAGGATCAATGTGGGGGGATCCGTTGGGTCGAGGTGTCTTATGGGCGAAGCCAATTCATAAAGCTCTGGGTTCTCCTCAAACTTCTGATTCTTGAGAAATTTCCTCACGGCACCGGCATTTTTTGCGAAGTCGGTCGTCAGGTCTGACGGACCATAGAAATCGATGACGGCCTGAACCCGGCTTGAGATATCGTTATGCCCCCCGGTGCCATCAAGTTTGGCATCCTCCTGGGTGTATCCTGCCAGCAGGGCCAGATGCCCGCCAGCGGACCCGCCAATGACCGCGATCTTCTCCCCGTCAATCCCATACTGATCCGCCTGCTTTCTCAAATACCGGATCGCACATTTCACGTCCTCGATCGCCGCTGGAAATGGCGCTTCGCCAGAAAGGCGATAGGAAACGGTCGCCGTCACATATCCCATCTCCGCAAAATAATGGGTATAGACAAAATAATCCTCACGCTTTCCGCCCGACCAGGACCCACCGTGAATGAAAATCAGCAATGGGGATTTTCTGGAGGAATCCATCCTCTCCGGCTGCAGAATATCCATGAGTAATTCCCGTCCGCCTCCCATTCCATATACCACCGACTTGTGGTGGGTCACTCCCTCGGGCGCCGATGCCGGGGCTTCAATAATTGGAAGCCTTTTCAGGAAAATCTGGGCCATCACTTCCTCCCGTGAGGAATAGCCCGGGGCCTCGGGAATATCCTTTGGAATCACCAGTTCCCCGCCACAGACAGGATGCCCCCATTGCAGGATTGCCAGAAGGCACACCCCAGGAACCGAAAGATTCCGTCTTCCGGCAACATTCATTTTTGTGTTCATTCCGTTGGTTTCCCGATCCCGGTTTATCCGATGTGATACTTTTTTGGCGGAAGTGTGTCAATCGATGCTTGAGTTTCCTGCACGCAAGCAATCAATTCGTTACCCATGCAGACACAAATTCCGGGCAAATCAATCCGGATTCCTCACCGGGAGAAAACGCGTCAGTATTTCCAGGAAAATCCGGTAAAGGCCAGGACATCGTTTGCTGAGTCCGTCAGTCCGACTATGCTTCCAGCATCCCATTGGAGGAACTTATTGACCAGAAACGTGATGCCGAAGCTCGCCGAGGATTCCAGGCGATGGTCTCCTGCAGACAGTATATGTTCCAGGTAGAATCCAAATTGATCCGTGACATCGAACCCAAGAACGCAGGTATGGGTCACATTGAATGTATGGTCTGACTCCTCATCATTCCATTCGTATGCCAGTTCGACCTGAGTCCCCAGTCCCCAGTTCTCCCCGATGTTCCAGCTGAAGGGAGTCACCAGTCCCGCTCCTCCGGTTTTTGTGCTGACTTCCGATCCCGATGGAATCGTCACATAGGGTAATAATCCAAAAGCCGTGGATCCCCCATCATTGCCCCATACATTTTTTTTCAATCTCAATGTGAGATCCGACACTCCTTCCAGTTCGGTCTCCTGATTGCCTGTGACTGTCCGCACTCTTTCGCTTGGAACGATGATCAGTTGTGCGTCCATGGAATCCGTCAACCCGTACTTGATATTCATCTCACCCAACGACCAGGATTCCACGACATCCGATCCGGATTCATCCCGCGACCATGTCACCAGCCCCGCTTCCAATTGAAAATGCCCCCGGTCCACCGAAATCGGACTCTCCGTGGCATCCGGTCTGTCCGTCTCCAGATCTCTCATCACCCCATTTTCTCATAACCCTGAGCCATAC
>JAJOIW010000224.1 GCA_021209225.1 Verrucomicrobiota bacterium | reverse complement strand
GAAAACTTCAAGGCCAGACGCCAAAAATATCCGGGAAATATCAAATATTTTCTAATTTTCCGACCATTCCCGTGTCGGCATGAGATCCCGCGCCCGGAATCCAGGGAACGCATCACATCCCCCCATGTGGAGCGGGAGGAAAAATGTCAGGTGTGAGCGGTGGGCAGGGCAATCTTTTCCAGTTTGAGACCAGTGGATGATTTGTCGCGCGGGCGGCTCATCCTTTTGAATTGAGGCATGGCAGCGCTGGAGATCCGGGACAGACGGATCATGACCTGATGGACACTTTCCAGATCAAACTTGTCAGAAATCAGGATTTCCCTGTAGGGAACATTTTGATTCACACTCAGTTGGAATTTCCGGGTCAATTCATCAAAGTCCTTGCAGAAGTCCGCCTCGGTGTCGAGTTTGTCGTAATGCCGCATGAGGGCCATCCGGATCACCGGACTCGTCTCCAGAATGAGGATTTTGCTTCCAGCAACTGGAGAAGCCATCTCATCCTGGTCCGTATCCTTGGGGATACCGGCATTGTGAGAATCAATGGGTGCGGGAGTGGCTGGCGGTGGGGTTGAAGGCTGAGCGGTGGCATTCAACTTTTCTGGCGCCCGGGTTTCCACACTGGAGGATGAGAACGAATCGATGCCTTCAGGAATCTCAAACCAGAAAAGCGACCCGTTTTCAGACTTCCTGGCGCCGATGGTTCCGCCAAGACTTCCCACCAGTGCCTTGCAGACAGCAAGACCCAGTCCCAGTCCACCATACTGGCGGCTGTGATGGCTTTCGACCTGGGTGAATGGCTTGAACATTTCCGCCTCTTTTTCGATGGGGTAACCAATGCCGGTGTCATGGACTTCAAAGTGAAGGAAAGGTTTTCCCAGGCGCACAAGTCGTTGGTATGAGACGTCGACCCTGCCAACATTTGTGAATTTCAATCCATTCTCAACCAGATTGAGCAGGATGGTTTTGCAGGATTGAAAGTCAGAGATCCATTCCTCGAGCGGTTCTGCCGGGTGGTGGAAATGCAGGGCCAATCGCCGGGTTTGACGCATGGACTCCAAGGAGTCAGCCACCTCAGCGATCAGAGTCGAAATGGAGAAATTTGCGCTTTTGAACTTCAACCGGCCGCCTTCCACCTGGGTGAAACTGAGGATGCGATCGACCATATTGATCATACTCTCCGAGCTGTCCCGGATGGTCTGGAGAGTCGTGCTTTCCTCGATATTCGTCATGAAGGCATCCAGAATCTGACACGACCCGATGATTCCGTTCAAGGGAGTGCGAAGTTCATGGCTCAATGTATCCAGAAACTGGGATTTGGCACGGCTTCCCGCTTCGGCGGCATCACGCGCATCGACGAGATCCTCCACCATTTTTTTATTCTCAAGGCCGAGTGAAAACCTTGTGGCCACCGTGACCAGGAAATCGAGATCCTGATGAGTGTACCCATCCAGTTCCAGGTCCTGGACCATGATGAATCCTTCGCGCCCAGCAGAAAGATCCAAGGGCAATGCGGCAAATGCACGTTTCTGAACCCCCAGGGATTCGGGGGCGCGGGTCAGGGTCAAACGCTCGCGGCACACTTGATCCGCCAACACCCGCAATGGACGACTCTTGTCCGATGTCCAGATCTCGGGCTCCACTTTCCCATTCCTCGCCACAAATACATGCCACGAGGCATTGCGGCTGGAGCGCAGACCAAAGTAAACCCCACCACGGGCAGGAAGCAGGTCAGAAAGGTATCTCAGGATCATCCCGGACATTTCCTGAAGGTCCTGCTTCCGATCCAGCACAGTGGACCAATCCGCCAATGCTTTCTGACGATCAAACTGTTTTTCAAGGGCAGCGTTTTTGGCTCGGATCTCCTCTTCAGCCATCTTCCGTTGGGTGACATTCCTCAAAGCTGTGGCCACAGTATCCCCATTATCCGACTCGAGAAACTTGCTCAGAATTTCCAGATAAAGCGTCTCCCCGTATTTGTTCACTGTGCGTATTTCACGGCTTTGATTTTCACCTATCAGGATGGAATTCATCAATTCGGTGTTCCCCTCCTGGCGCAGCAGTTTCAGGATGTTCTGATTGACGATCTCCTCTTTGGGGATCTGGAATATTTCGAGCAGTGCCGGGTTGCAGTCGGTGATGTATCCGGCCTTGTGCAGGACGATTCCCTCGAATGAGCCCTCATAAATTTTCTCGAATCTGTTTTTATTTTCGTTGGCGGAATTGACGGCGGCCTGCAGTTTGATGCGGTGGTCCGTCCAGGCGGATGTCTGGTTGATCTGATCTTTGAATTCTTTGACACGGGCCCTGCAGAAAACTGCGCTGATGAAGACGATAGCGGTGGTTTGAAAAAGAACCGGCCGGTTTTCCTGAATTTGAAACCAGGGGTAGATGGTCCATACCATCAGCACTGTCAGCCACAGCAGATTGACCAGATACCATGTCCAGAAATAACAGGATAAGCCGGCCATAATGATCAGAGCACCAATGCTCATCAATAAAACTGAAATATGAAACTCGGATTTATATAAATACCCCATGGCCACTCCTGTGGCGGCCAACAGAATTGTTGTCCAGCTGTGGTAAATCGCGACTAAACCGGGCTTTGCGGAGTCATTCGCCAGGTTTCTCATGGCCAGCATGATCAATATAGGCACCCCGAGAATCATCAACCGCTCGATCTGCAGCGGCTGATTGAAAACCGCTTCGTATATGATCAGCAGGAGGGATTGAAATCCCACATAAGCAAAAAGTATTTTGGAGTTCTGGGCAATCCAGTAACCAGCGCCACTATAGTCATAGCTTACAGGAGACTGCTTCTTTTTCGCAGCCTGCCTCTCTTTCCTTTTCAACTCTTTTTTTATGGCAGCTTTTTCCATCGACTGAATTATTTGGGGACGTTGATTTTACAACTGTGTTTTATCCGACACAGTGCTGCCCAAGCGCCTGCGGCTCCAGAATACCCATGTCCAACATTTCTGAAGCAATCCAGGGAAGGAGAAGGGTTTGGATATCATGTCATTTCCACCTGATTCTTCACATCGTGCGGTCAGTTCGGATGCATGGTAGCCGGTGACGAAAATGACCGGGACCATCGAGGTCTTTTGGTTTTGACGGGCACGCCGGCACAATTCAAAACCATCGTAGTCAGGCATATCCACATCGAAGAGAAACAAATCCCAGGGCTGAGCATTCAAATGATCGAGAGCCAATTTGGGTGACTCGAATGAGGTGACGGTGAAGCCCCCCTGTTCGAGGACAAACCGGGTGGCGCGCAGGGACAGTGGCTCATCGTCGACAATCAGGAGTCTGCGAGGCATAAACGGGGAACTGATCGTCGTTGAGTCCGCCATGGGTTGCGCTTTCGTAGAGGTAGTCGATTGTATTGGCCAATGTGCGCAGGGCGGTTGAATTGATGGCGGCCGGTTTCTCGATAATTTCCGCCAGATAGGCGATCATGGGGCGAACGACCATGCCTAGTTCCCGGTTGTGGGCCCGCTTTCCAATTCCATCGATCTTATTGGCCTGTTTGAGCATGTCCTGGCATATGCTGATGCGCTCGGGAAATGCTTTTGAATGGACCAGCAAACCAAAGGCATTCCTTAAAGATGCCGCCAGTTGAATATAGTTTTTTTCCAGTTCTAATAACGTGCTGTCCATAGTTGATTTCTCCCGGATGATTCTGATGTATTGACGAACAAATTCATTGAGGCGAAGGGATTTCCTGTATCAGTCGAAAAAGTTGTTTTCAGTAAAGAAGGACCCGACGCGATTCACCTCGTCCTCCAGAGATTTGAAAACCTGTTCGCGGTTGGGCAGGTGTCGCTTCTGGCACATGGATTCCACACTGCGCAGAAGCTTTTCCACATTGATGACTCCGCATGTCGCACTGGCACCGGCAAAATTATGGCAGATACGGCGTGCTTTCTCAAAATCATCAATCTTGATGGCGGACGTGAGTTGGCGAACGCGCTCTGAGGCATCCTTGAGGTATTGGCTGGCGATGTCGCGCATGATGTTTTTGTCATGGCCACTGATTTCCTCCAGGTGAGCCAGATCGACAACCGGGAGTTGAATTGCTGCCCGGGAAAGCGAATAGGTGCGATCCACGGCATCAATGGCATTCGTCTCCTCCAAGGGCTTGTCAAATTCCGAAATGAGCCCGCCGAAATCCTTGAGCAGGGATGTGCCCCCACCCCGCACTCCTGAGACCCGTGTGGGTTGCATTGTCCCCGACGTCTTGTGGCTGTCCTTGAAATCCGAGGCCTTGAAAAGTTTCTCTATGGTTTGGCGCAGGGAATTGTTGCGTATGGGTTTTGAGAGGTATTCGTTCATCCCGGCACTCAGGCAGTTGGACCGATCATCAGCCATCACGTTGGCGGTCATGGCGACAATGCATGCCGGACGGCGACCATCCCTGGCCTCATTCTCGCGAATCCGACGTGTTGCTTCCAATCCGTCGACGATCGGCATCTGCACATCCATCAGAATGAAATCGAAATCCTTTTCCAGGCATTTATCGATGGCTTCCTGACCATTTTCAGCGATCTCAAAGTGCTCATATCCGAGCTGTTTGATCAACTGGCCGGCAACCTTGAGGTTGATATGGTTGTCATCGACAATCAGAATGTTGAGGGGAAGATCATCAGAAAGTCTCCTGGCTGGAACGGCTTCAGCCACCTGGGAAACCGGCTTTATTACTGACTGGACACGATCGGACTCCGGGCGCGATGCAAGGATTCCGGCCGATTGGATCATTTGCTGGGCTTCAGGATCTTTACGGGTCACGGGTCGGGTCAACGCCTCCATGAATGTCTGTCTCAACAAGGAGTATTTCATGGGTCGGGGAATCCAGGAAACTGGCTGGTTTTCATGTTCCCGCGTTTTTTGCCAGGTATTCTGATAGGGAATGCTGGCCAGCACTCTCGTCACCAAACTTCTGTCCCGGATATCATCACAGATTTCCCGTATGGCCCCATCCAATTGCTGGCTCTGATCCAGACTGTGTATCAGCACAAAATCGTACGGGCGGTCCGAATGCCGCAGTTCGCGGATCGCTTCCTCCAGAGATTCGACCCGGGTGCATTCCATCCCCCAGACAGTCAAGATCTGAATCAGGTTCTGTCGCTTTGGCTTGAAGGTATCCGACACGATCACCCGCTTGCCACGCAGCCCACTCACCATCCGCATCAGAACCCGATGACTGTCGACCTGCTCGGGCTGGCATTCATCCACGGGAATCTCAAAACTGAACGTGGCTCCCTGCCCAGGCTTGCTTTCGACCCAGATGGATCCGTTCATGAGGTTCACCAAGCCTTTGGAAATGGCCAGCCCCAGTCCATATCCCCCATAAAAATTGTTGATGAAAACGCTGGCTTGACGGAAATACTCGAAAAGGTTCTGCAATTTGTCTTCTGGAATACCAATGCCGGTATCGGTCACTGAAAAGCGATAGAGAGACCTGTTCCCATGCGCTCCGGTTTTTCTGATCTGAACAAAAACATCGCCGTGGCTGGTGAACTTGATGGCATTGCCCAGCAGATTGGTCAGGATCTGTCGCAACCGCTTGTTATCAGCCAGAATCGTTTCTTTGACCCCATCCTCAAGTGCCAAACTGACATTGATATCTTTTTCCGTCGCCCGGGACAAATTCGCATCCAAAGCTTCTTCAAAGCACGTGGTCAGGCTCATCGGGCTGACATACAGCTCCAGTTTCCCGCTCTCCATCTTGGAAAAATCAAGAATATCCTCCAGAATGGACAGGGCCACCTCACCGCTCGACCGGATGGTTTCAACAAAATTCCGTTGTTCTGACCGGAGCTCGGTCTCCATTAAAAATCCGGTCATCCCGATGACCCCGCTGATTGGTGTCCGTATGTCGTGGCTCATGTTTGCCAGGAACCGGGTCTTTGCTTCATTGGCCGCATGAACACTGTCACTGCGCATCTTCGACTCATGCAGCATCTTCCTCAGCTGATTCACCTTCGCCGCATGGAATAAACAACTGTAAAATCGGAAATGCAGCGACTTATAATCCAACGGCCGCTCAAAAAAAATCATCGGCCCCGGCCTCAAGAAATGCCGTCGCCACCTTGGGTTGATTGCGCCCGACCAGCGCAAAAATCGGGATGTATCGGGTGGAACTGAATTCCTGAGATCCTCCACCAATTTCAGGGCATCCTTCATGCCGCATCCATCGCCAACCAACACCATCTGCGGCCTGAATCGCGGAACCTCCACCCGGAACTGGGCCAGCGATCCGACAATTTTGAAACTGGCATCAAAATGCCTGCATATCTTCTCCAGCCCAGATGCCGCTTCCTCATCTGTCTCGAGTATCAGTGTCTTGATTCCGGTAACCTTCATTCTTGGTCTAGTAATCGACCATCTCCGGATATGATTTACCACCTGATCCAGGGAATATACGGCAGTATCCCCAATTTTCGGCATTCCCCCGCACTGTCCTCAGGATTTTCCCCCGATCAATTCCCGCGCACTGGCTTCATACCTTCCACCAGAATCGTGGAAAAATTCGGCGGATCTTTCTCTATGGCAACCACATTCATGTCAATTTCAGAAAACTGGCAGGATTCCAACCACCGGTGGAGGTCTGCTTCGGCAAATCCCAGCCATTGGTCCCCGTACATGGGTCGTGCCTCCTGAAAATCGTGCTGCAATAAATCCAATATCAGAAGCCGCCCACCCGGCCGCAATATCCGCCAGCTCTCACCAATCGCCTTCTCGGGATCCCGCGCATGGTGCAGACTTTGACTCATCAACACCAGGTCCACACTCCCGTCCCCCAGAGGAACCGCTTCAATGTCCCCCAGCAGAAATGTCAGATTCCCAATCCCCTTCCCCCGGGCTTTCTCCAATCCATAACGCACTATCTTCTCAGAATTGTCGATCGCATACACATGATGGCATCGATGCGCCAGCAATTCACTCAACAACCCCTCCCCGGAACCCAGGTCGGCCACATCAATCGCCGGCAGCATCTTCAATAACGCCTTGCCAAATGCTTCCCAGGATCGACCAGGTCCATACAACCGGTCAAAACATCCTGCCGCTTTGTGAAACATGGCTTGCGCCTCATCCTTCCTCCGGTCCAGTATGCGACGCAAATTCACCTGGTCATCCGCCGCTTCAGGCACTTCCTCCAGCCCATCCCGGGCCTCATCCAGAATCTTGCCCAATATCCCTCCAGCTGGCTCCAACACCTCATAAAAAGAACGCTTCCCTTTCCTCTGACACCTGACCAGTCCGGATTCTGTCATATTTCCCAAATGCGTCGATATCCGGGATTGCGCCAGCTTCGTCACTTCCTGAATCTCCGCCACCGACAACGCCTCCTCCCTCAGGATCAATAACAACCTCATCCGCGTCGGATCAGATATCGATCTCAAACTCCTGACCAAATTCTTTCGCTCCATCCCAATCCTTTCCCCGTACCCCACCTCACTCATCTCAAATAATTTCAGAATCAGTGATTGACGCGGACACTCAAATTCATATCATCAAATCAAGATACGTCAATATCATTTCTTGAGGCCGACGGATCAAAGAAAAGCATTTTTATGAGCAAGAATTACATTTTTTCATCGGAGTCCGTTGGGGAAGGCCATCCGGACAAAGTGAGCGATACGATATCGGACGCGGTATTGGATGCGTGTCTGTCCGGGGATTCCCGCAGCCGAGTAGCCTGTGAGACATTTGTGAAAAGCAATATTGTCTGTGTGGGAGGCGAAATCACCACGGGGTCGAAGTTTGACTACAATGAAGTGATCCGTGCGGCGATCCGTGAGATTGGCTATGTGAATGACGACGATGTTTTTCATGCGGACAAGGTATTCATCAACAATTACATGACGCGTCAGAGTCCGGACATTGGCCAGGGTGTGGATGCGCGTGCGGTGGAAGGCAAAGACACCGATGAACAGGGAGCTGGCGACCAGGGGATCATGTTTGGATATGCCTGTGATGAGACTCCGGAATTGATGCCGGCCCCGATTATGTTTGCGCACCGGCTGGGGCGTGAGCTGACGAAGGTGCGGAAGGCGAAAGAGGTGTCCTGGCTGCGCCCGGATGCCAAGAGTCAGGTTTCGGTTCAGTATGTGGATGGGAAGCCGGTTTCCATCCGCAACGTGGTGATTTCCACCCAGCACACAGCTGAGGTGAGCCACAAGGAGATCCGCGAATTCATCATTGAACGGGTCATCAAGGCGGTTCTGCCTGCCAACATGATGGATGCCACAACCGAATACCTCATCAACCCCACAGGCCGGTTTGTCATCGGTGGACCAGAAGGGGACTCCGGACTCACAGGACGCAAAATTATTGTCGATACCTACGGAGGCATGGGCCGTCACGGAGGAGGCGCCTTCAGTGGAAAAGATCCATCCAAAGTGGATAGAAGTGCGGCATACATGGGACGCTACGTGGCCAAAAATATTGTGGCAGCGGGATTGGCAAAGCGATGTGAGATTCAATTTGCCTATGCCATTGGCTTTCCGAAACCGGTTTCTATCCACGTGGATACCTTCGGGACCGGCACAGTGGATGATGAGAAGATTCGGATTGCAGTCGAGCAGGTATTCAATTTCCGCCCGGCAGCCATAGTTGCTCAACTGAACCTGCTGAGACCCATCTACTCCAAATCCACCAATTATGGCCACTTTGGAAAAGTGGATGACCTCGATGCCATCACATGGGAAAAAACCGATAAAATTGAGGCTCTGAAAGCCGCTATCTCCTGAAATTGTTCAAACAATAGAATTATTTACCAAAAGATTCATGCAAGACTTCAAAGTTAGAGACCTCTCACTGGCCGAATGGGGCCGCAAGGAAATCGTCATCGCCGAACACGAGATGCCAGGATTGATGGCGTTGCGTCGTGAATACGGTCCATCCAAGCCCCTCAAGGGCGCTAAAATTGCCGGGTGCCTGCACATGACCATTCAGACAGCCGTTCTGATTGAAACACTCATTGAACTGGGAGCCGAGGTAAGGTGGTCCAGCTGTAATATTTTTTCCACTCAGGACCACGCAGCCGCCGCCATCGCCGCAAAAAACATTCCCGTGTTCGCGTGGAAAGGCATGAACGAGGACGAATTCTTCTGGTGCATTGAGCAAACTCTCAAATGGCCGGACGGGACCTTCCTCAATATGATCCTCGACGACGGCGGCGACCTCACAGAAATGTGCCACAACAAGTATCCTGAAAGCTTGAAGGGAATTTACGGGCTGTCGGAGGAAACCACGACCGGAGTTCACCGGTTAGCTCAGATGGTCCGCAAAGGGACCCTCAAAGTGCCCGCCATCAATGTCAATGATTCCTGCACAAAATCCAAATTTGATAATCTTTACGGCTGCCGTGAGTCGTTTCTCGATGCGGTGAAGCGCGCCACTGATGTGATGGTGGCCGGAAAAGTTGTGGTTGTATGCGGGTATGGCGATGTCGGCAAAGGATGCGTCCAGGCAGCCAAAGGACTCGGGGCACGCGTGGTCGTCACCGAGATTGACCCCATCAATGCCCTGCAGGCGGCCATGGAAGGGTTCCAGGTCGATACCATGGATGACGCCTGTCATTATGGGGACATCTTTGTCACGACCACAGGCAATATAGATGTGATCACCCGCAAACACATGGACGCCATGAAGCACCAGTCCATCGTGTGCAACATCGGGCACTTCGACAGTGAAATCCAGGTGCGGTCCGTCTTCAAAGACCCGACTCTGAAACGGGTGGAAATCAAACCCCAGGTCGATCAGGTCATCTGGCCAGACGGAAAAGCAATCACCGTCCTCGCGGAAGGCCGGCTTGTGAATCTGGGCTGTGCCACCGGCCATCCAAGCTTCGTGATGAGTTCATCCTTCACCAACCAGGTGCTCGCTCAGATCGAACTCTGGCAGAACCGCGAATCAGGCACATACAAAAACGAACTCTACGTCCTGCCTAAAAAGCTGGACGAGAAAGTCGCCGAACTCCACCTGGGCCACCTGGGAGCCAAACTGACCAAACTGACCCCGGAACAGGCCGAATACCTTGGTGTCCCGGCAGAAGGCCCATTCAAACCAGAACACTACCGCTACTAAGACCTGCGGAGGTGAATTCAACCTCATGAACTTCCTGCAACGAAGCCCCTGATCATGGGGCTTTTTTTTATTGGCATGACTCAATAATTTCCCAGCCATGAAAAAGGCATGCTCAAAGGTCGAGTGAGTCGCCGTAAAGAGGAAACAATGAAGACTGCCAAGCAGGTGGACGGGCATGAGTCCCCAAAGCAAACAGGCTCAATGTCCGCTGGAACAATGAAGGGAAAGGGGTTCTCAACTCGGGAGGCATTCCCATTCTGCGGGATTCTCTTTTCAGGACCTGTCTTCGGCGGGGTCCGGGCTGGACGGGAATGCGATGGATTTATGGGGGCTGTGGACGTATGGTGTGGGCTATCATGCAGAACCCGAAAAACGTCCATTGGTCGATTATTGGCATTTTTAATATTCACTGGCATGTCCGTGCTGTATCCATGCCAGCATCTGCAGGCGCAGCTGGTTCCCTGGGCTGAGAACCCCTGGTATTGGAGTTATAGGGGGGATCCGGTACTGCTGCTTGGCGGGAGCGATGATGACAACTTATTTCAATGGCCCGAAGAGAAACTGATCCCTCAACTGGATCGCATTCAGAATGCCGGGGGAAATGTCATCCGCAATACCATGAGCGATCGCAAGGATGCGGGCTTCGAGGTCTATCCATTCCATCAATTGAAATCCGGCAAATACGACCTCAACCAATGGAATGATATTTACTGGGAGCGGTTTGAAAGATTGCTTGAAGAAACACACGCGCGGAGGATCATGATTCAGATCGAAATCTGGGACCGGTTTGACTACACGGATCATCGCGCCAATGACCCGAGGCGCTGGCAGGACCATCCCTATGCCCCGGAAAACAATATCAATTACTCTGAGGAGGAATCGACCCTGGCAGCACGGTACCCCAGGCATCCCGGTGCGAATGATCAACCCTTTTTCCATACCACACCAGGCCAGCGGAACATTGCCTGTGTCCTGAAATTCCAGGAGGCATTTGTCCATAAAATCCTGGATTACACACTGGATTATGACCACATCCTCTACTGCATGGATAATGAGACCCAGGCAGAACCTGAATGGGGATTATATTGGGCCAGATTGATAAAAACGCGCGCTTCGGCAGAGGGAAAACGGATCATGACAACGGAGATGTGGGACGACTGGAACCTCACCGCAGATAGACATAAACAAACTTTGGACCACCCGGAGATTTATGACTTCGCGGACGTTTCACAGAATAATCACAACAAAAATGAGAACCACTGGAATAATTTCATTCACGTCCGCGATTACGTCTCGAAACGCAAAATCCGCCCATTGAACACCACAAAAACCTATGGAGCCAATGGAAACACTTTTGGCCATTCCGATCAGGATGGAATTGAGCGGTTCTGGAGACACCTGCTTGCCGGGGCTGCCTCAATCCGATTCCATCGCCCGGACTCCGGCCTGGGAATCAATGACAAAGCCGTGGCCTGCATCAAGGCCGCCCGATTACTCGAATCCATAGTCCCTCTGTGGTCAGTGAATCCTGCTTTGGAACTCCTGGGTGACCGGGAGGAAAATGAGGCATTCTGTGCGGCTGGATCCCCGGAGAATGGGCCGTGGATCCTCTACTTCCCCAAGGGTGGCACGGTCACATTACTCAGCCCGAATGTGAATGCCCCGGCCTCGATTCAGTGGATTGACATCGACCAGGCTGTGATGATGAATGCGGACGGGATCATTCTAAAAAATACCACGTCGATATCTGCTCCATCCGCAAAAAACTGGACCGCGGTCATCCTGAAGTCCAATCCATGATCCGGGATGGTTTCAGTTGGCGCGATATTGAATCGGTTCGGGATGTGCTTTGAGGATCAGAGCGATTTGACGGACCAATTGCGGATACCTGGATGCGAGATTCTCCTTTTCGTGCGGGTCCATGTCGTAATCATAGAGTTCATATTCGACCGGGCCATCAGGTTGGCCAATGCCACGCCATTCGATAAGGCGGTAGCGTGATGTGCGTATGGCTCGCCCGAGCTTTCCGCCCCTGGGGAAGCAGTGATATGCGTGGGCCCGCAGGATGGATTGTGGTGACTTGAGGAGAGGAACCAGGCTCATCCCATCCAGCGGTTGGGTGCCATTCTGTATGGGGATGCCGGCAAGATCGCAAAGGGTCGGGTAGATATCCACTGTTTCAACTGGTTGGATGATCCTGGTCCCGGGTTGAGAGAATCCAGGTGCCACGACGATAAGAGGTATCCTGTTTGCCTGCTCGTAGTTGGTGTGTTTTGTCCAGAACCCATGATCGCCCAGATGCCAGCCGTGATCGCCCCACAGAACGACAATTGTATTCCCGGACAATCCCAGCCGATCGAGTTCATCCATGACCTTTCCAATCTGGGAATCCACATAACTGACAGAGGCATAATATCCATGGAGCAGTTGTCTTTGGATGTCGGGATTCTGCAGATTGTCCACTGACAATGGTGAATAGTTGACGATTTCACCACCCCGTTTCCCGGCATAATCCGGAGCATGAAGCGGAGGTGAGGGATCTGAAGGTAAATCCCAATCCCGGGGGTCAAACAGGTCCCAGTAACGGGCAGGCACAGAGAATGGCAAATGTGGACGCACAAAGCCCAGCGCCATGAAAAAAGGAGTTTCGGGATAAGCTGCTGATTCCTTGAGGTAATGGATGGCCATTTCGGCAGTCCGCCCATCGGCATAGGCCGTGTCCCCGACATCGGATTTTTCCCAGGCGGCTCCTTTGGGCAATAAACCGATGCGATCCAGGTCGCGATTGGAGAAATAGGCTTCCTCGCGGGTTAATTGTCCGCCCTGGGAACTGGAATCCAGCAGGTATTCAATCACTTTTTCCCGCATGGGGGGCACGGACCACGAGGCTGGATCATCCTGGTTTCCATGCCCGACATGGAAGGTTTTCCCCAGTCCGATAGACTTATATCCATTGATTGAAAACTGTTGTGGCAATGTGATGGCCTCCGGGGCAGCGAGACGGAAGTTCTGATGTAAACTGTAAATCCCCAATGTGGTCGATCGCTGGCCAACGAACAGGTTATTTCTCGATGGGGCGCATACGGACTGATTGCAGTAGGCCATTTCGAACTGCGCTCCACGCGAGGCAAGACGATCGATGTGAGGACTCCGTGCCCGCAGGTCCCCGTAGCATCCAAGTGCCGGTTTGAGATCATCCACAAGAATCATGAGAATATTCTGCCTATTCCCGGCGGGCAGGCCCGACTGCATGGAGGCCAGCACGGCCAGCAGACCACATAGATACAATGCCATCAATCGTCCTGGATTCATACAGGGCAGAATATACACATTTTCACCCATTGAAAAGCCCGGAGGCTCCCCACCGGCAAGGCATTGCCTCGAATTAACACAGGATCAAGATAAAAAAATTTAAAGGCATCCAATATAAAAATCAGAGTTTGTGAATATCAGTGATTTATGAATGTTTGAGCGCATTTGGCGCCTGCGAATTGACTGGGGATCGCCCAGAAAAAAGACAGGATTCAAGGCGGATTATCGCAATCCATGAGGGTGGGAAAAAGATTTATGGATTCGAGCCGATGGTTGATCAGGGTCAGGTTTACACCTCAACGGAATTATTTTAACCATGCGAATACAAATTCGGAAAAACATCCATCAGATGGCAGCCCTTGGGGTGGTGTCGATCTGGTGCGCGATAGCACAAATTCAGGAAATCTCAGCGGTCACTCTGATGACTCAGCCGGGATTCCATCAGATCACAGTGGGCGAATCATTGAACCTTTCCGCCACAGCCACCGGCACCGGGCTTCGATACCAATGGCACAAAAATGGAGTTGTGATCAATGGGCAGACCACCAAAACGTTGGCCATTCCAAACGCAAAAGAATCCGACTCAGGCACCTACCTTCTGAAGGTGAGTGATAACAAAGGCGATGTGAAGTGGACTGATCCCGGCATTGTGACTGTGCGTCCCAAATCCGGAGGCACCATCAATATCTGCAACTGGAATATCGGCCCATCAAACAGATCCGTGCCCGTCATCAACCCCGCCACCAACCTGCCATTGACGGGCACAGGATGGTATGCACAGCCCTATGTTGGATTGAGTCTGGACGACCTGCGCCCGGTTGGTCCAGCCGTCCCATTCTATGGAAACGAATTGCCAGGTTTCTGGTACAAGCAACCCAATTCACTCCGTACCATCGGCCACGTGGCTCCGGGCCAATCCGCTCTGGTTCAATTCCGGGTCTGGGAGTCAGGCAAAGGTATCACTTTTGAAGCCGCTCTCGAGGCGCAGTCCAATTTCTTTGCCTCAAATATTTTTTCATACCCCACTGGAGGAGCCGGAACCCCGCCAAGTATCGCACCGGCACCTGAGGGATTGAATGAGTTTTTTTACAATTCCGGCCTGCCTGCTCTGGAAGCCAGAATCATCCATCCACCTGTCAGTCTGAGTGTGGTGGTGGGAGCATCGGCTGCCCTCCAGGTGGAGGCTGAGGGACCGGGTCTGAAGTATCAATGGTTTAAAAATGGAGTGCCCGTCACTGGATCGGATTCGCCGGCTTTGAATTTCTCATCCGCGTCATTGGCGGATCAGGGGAGTTACTTTGTTGAGGTGACGGATGAAAATGGAAAGTCGGTCGCGAGTGATTGGGTTATCCTGCTGGTCAATCCGGCGTCTGGCGGAACACTCAATATCTGCAACTGGAATATTGGCCCGGACAATCGGGACGTGCCAGTCATTCACCCCACCACAAAAAAGCCTCTGGAGGGTAACTCCTGGCTGGCACAAACCTTTGTGGGTCTGACGCCGTATGATCTCGTGCCCACCGGACCAGCGATGTATTTCTTCGGCAGCGAATTCCCTGGTCACTGGACCAAGGCCCCCACTCAAACCCGCCGCATCGATTTCATCCCCGCTGGTGGCACCGCCACCATCCAGTTCCGGGTCTGGCAAACATCTCATGGACCAGACTTTGAATCAGCCATCACCCATGGGTCAGATTTTTTTGCGTCCAACATTTTTGAGATCCAGCTGGGGGGAGCCGGGTCACCGCCATCCTTCCCAACCGACCCGCTTGGTTTGGAGGAATTTTTCTTCAATGACGGACTTCCCATTCGGGAGGCCACGATAGTGACATCGCCACAAAGCATCCAGGTGCCAGGTGGAGAACCTCTTTCACTGCAGGTGGATGCGGTGGGCAAGGATCTTTCATACCAGTGGTATTGGAATGGGAGTGCCATAGAGAACTCTAATAGTCCCGAACTGGATTTTGGTCGGGCGGAAGCCACTGATGAAGGCACGTATTCTGTG
Source organism: Verrucomicrobiota bacterium (assembly GCA_021209225.1). GTDB lineage: Bacteria > Verrucomicrobiota > Verrucomicrobiia > Limisphaerales > JAJOIW01 > JAJOIW01. Next base: position 11,970 of record JAJOIW010000224.1, on the reverse strand, counting down.
ATTATCTCAGATGCCTTTGGAAACACAGCCCAATCATCACCAGCGGTGGTTGTGGTCCTTGCTGATTCTGGCGGGACAGTGGACATCTGCAACTGGAACCTGGATCAGAATCAACGGGGTGTCCCCGTGATTCATCCGGATGGCGGCAAGCCGCTCACTGGAACTGCCTGGCTGGCTCAGATGTTTTCCGGGCCGGATGCTCAGAATCTTGCGCCAGTTGGACCGGCTATGCCATTTTATGGGGAGGAATTTCCGGGATTCTGGTTCAAAGCACCCAACTCGACGCGCCGTATTCCCGGAGTGACCCCTGGAGCGATGACAACCCTCCAGTTCCGGGTCTGGGAAGCCTCGCGCGGACCGGAATTTGAATCCGCACTGGAGAATGGATCAAACTATTTTGCATCCAATATCTTTCCCATACAGACGGGTGGAGCAGGAAGTCCCCCATCCTTTCCAGCCAAGCTGACGGGTCTGACCGAATTCTTCTACAATGATGGTTTGCCACCGGATCAGGCCACACTTATTGGACAAAGTCCGAGCGGAAACGTGCTGGAAGGAGAATCCATTTCCCTTTCAGTCGAGGCCACTGGGCCGGGATTGAAGTATAAATGGACCTTGAATGGCATGCCATTTCCTCTGGTATCGGGTCCGGTTTTAAATTTAAAGAAGGCGAATATTTCCAACCAGGGCACATACCAGGTTGAGATCGTCGATGAGAATGGATTTTCGGTATGGAGTAAGCCGATGGTTCTTCTGGTGACCCCAATGTCGGGTGGGACATTCAATGTCTGCAACTGGGGGTTGGCACCGGATCAGAGAGCGGTTCCAGTGATCCACCCGGATTCGCAGGAAGCACTCACGGGGAATGACTGGTATGCGCAACCTTTTGTGGGATCAGATAAATTCAATCTGATTCCAGTTGGTCCACCTGTTCCATTTTATGATGACAACTTCCCCGGCTTTTACCTCAAGGAACCGACACCAACACGTCGGGCACCACATATTGCGGCCGGCGGAAATGCCACTATTCAAGTGCGGGTCTGGCAGAAAGGATTCGGTTTTGACTTTGAAGAATCGGTAGCCAGAGGGGCGCATTATTTTGCATCGAATATCTTTGAGGTGGCGACTGGGGGAGCTGGCAGCCCACCCACTCTGCCGTCCAACATTGATGGGCTGGAGGAATTTTTCCACAACTCCGGATTGCCTCCAACGGAAGCCACGATACTGAGTCAACCATCCCATGTGCGTACGACGGAGGGTGGGGAATTTGTATTGCAGGTGGGAGCCGATGGCCCCGGCCTCGTTTATCAATGGTTTAAAAATGGCAGCCCCATCCCGAATTCAAATCAACCGGAACTGGCATTTCCAGCCGCCAGATTGGACGACCAGGGAACATACGATGTGCTTGTGAGCGATGAAAATGGAATTGAAATCCTGAGCACTCCAGCCATCGTTGTGATCAATACGACCTTTGGTGGATCGATTGACATCTGCAACTGGAACATCGGTCCGGATCAGAAGGGCATTCCAGTGGTGGACCCCAACACCAATATGCCATTGGCTGGCCGGGATTGGATGGCTCAGCCCTATGTTGGAACCAGCAGTTATGACCTCCAACCAGTCGGACCGGCTCTGCCATTTTACACGGATTCACTGGCTGGATTCTATCGAAAGGAACTCACATCCACCCGCATCATTCCATTCATCCAACCTGGGCAACCTGCCACAGTTCAAATACGTGTCTGGCAGACGCGTGGTGGACCAGACTTCGAATCGGCACTGGCGCATGGGGTGAATTTCTTCGCTTCCAATATTTTCCCCGTCATCACAGGTGGGGCCGGCAGTCCTCCGGCATTCCCTGCCCGGCTGGATGGATTGACTGAATTCTATTACAATTCGGGACTTCCGGTTTCGGAGATTTCCTGGCCACAGCCAGCCGCCATTGAATACGGGGTTGCTCTGGGGGATGATCAGCTGAATGCACAGACCAGCGCTCCAGGCCAATTCACATACACACCGGCAGCCGGGACAATCCTGCCCGCAGGAACCCATGAACTCAAAGCCGTCTTCTCACCAGACAGCACCGCCTCGGAACCCATTGAAATTTCAACCACCATCACCGTGCTCAAGGCAACTCCGACATACAAAGGTGGACCACTCACCAAATGGCCCGCCAAATCACCTGCCAGTGTCTTTCTGTTTGCACGACTGCATTTCAACGTGCCGGGAGCATTTTCAGCCACTCTCAATGGCGGACAACCGGTTGAGTTCGGTGTCACCCAGTTCAATGCTGGACCCAATTCTGTTGTCGCGGTCTTCCAGCCGACTGACTCATCCAATTTCAACCCGGTCACAGTCGAGTTCATCGTCGAGGGCCTGAAACCGAAGGAGGAGAACATCAAACCTGAGAACACAGAAGTCACAAACAACGAGATTTCCATTGAGCTTCCGGCGATTGAAAACACCTTCTACCAGATAGAATTCTCATTGGATCTGATTCATTGGAAAGTGGTGTTCGTGTCGGATGACGACCAGTCGGCAGACTTCAAGGCCGCCTTGCTGGAAAGCCAGGACAGTGGATTCTACCGGATCCGTTCATTCACTCGAACAACCAACTGACGGATCAGGTTCCCAACGCAAAGGGAAATAAAAGCATACGGAAGCCACTTTCCAGGCTTCCGTTTTTTTATGCACCTCAGGCTGGAAACCTGAGAGATGTGGATATTCGGGAATACGGTTCAGGACAGGATGGCCTGAACCGGATTGACTTCTTCAACGCCGGTAAGCCGGACATCCAGTCCCTGGAATTTGAAGCTCAGACGACGATGATCAATGCCCAGGGAATGGAGGATGGTCGCATTCAATTCATGAATATGCACTGGATCGCGGACCACATTATATGAAAACTCGTCGGTTTCTCCGTGGACAATTCCTGGCCGGATTCCCCCGCCAGCCATCCACATCGAGAAGCATCTGGGGTGGTGATCACGGCCGTAATTCTCCTGTGTCAGCGATCCCTGGCAGTAGATGGTGCGGCCGAATTCCCCGCCCCAGATGACAAGGGTGTCTTCCAGGAGGCCTCGCTGCTTAAGATCCTGAATCAACGCCCAGGAGGGTTGGTCAATATCTCTGGCCTGATTGGGAAGGTCCCCGGCAATATTGCCATGCTGATCCCATCCACGATGGAATATCTGAACAAACCGGACATCGCGCTCAATCATGCGCCGCGCTAGAAGACACGATGCGGCAAATGTGCCGGGCTTATGCACATCCGGCCCATACATCTCTTTGGTCTGAATGGATTCGCCGGACAAATCCGTCAGCTCGGGGACCGAGGATTGCATCCGGAAAGCCATTTCATATTGATCGATCCTGGCCTGCGTGTCGGGATCCCCGAAACGCTCCAGCGTCAACTGATTCAACTCAGCCAATTGATCCAACATCATGCGCCGCCTATGGGAATTCATCCCAGCCGGATTCGATAAAAATAGGACGGGATCCCCGGATGAACGCAACGATACACCCTGGTGCCGCGTCGGCAGAAATCCACTGCCCCACAAACGATTGTACAATGCCTGAGCATCTTTTCTCCCACTCCAGGTTGGTGTCATGACCACAAAGGCAGGCAGGTTTTCATTCAGGCTCCCCAAACCATAACTGAGCCAGCTGCCCAGGCTGGCACGTCCGGGCAGCTGGTTTCCGGTGCAGATGTAGGTGATCGCTGGATCATGGTTAATGGCTTCGGTATGCACGCTGCGGATGACGGCAATGTCATCCACCATCCGCCCGTGGTAGGGAAGCAGCTCACTGATCCAGGTGCCACTCCGTCCATACTGGCTGAAAGCATATTTGGATGGGGCGATGGGAAAGCGTGCCTGTCCGGATGTCATGGTGGTCAATCGCTGACCTTTGCGTATGGATTCGGGCAGATTCTTGTCAAAGAGTTCGGCCATTCCCGGTTTATAATCCAGCATATCCAACTGGGATGGGGCGCCAGCCATGAAGAGATAGATGGCCCGCTTGGCTTTCGGGGCAAAATGCTGGAATGAGTGGACCGGATCATTCATGGTCAAGGCAGAGGATCTGCGGTCGGGAAGCAATGAACTCAGGGCGGCCAATCCCAGCCCCATACTGGTGGTGGTGAAAAAATGTCGCCGGGTCTGGGCTTTCATGAAGCCATGAACCGGGTCCAACATAAGCCTATTGGCATCATTCTCTGTGGGATTCATAATCAATGCGTCAGGTGGAAAATTAATTTTTATTCACAATTTCATCGGAGTTGAGGAGAAGGCTGGCGACAACCGACCAGGAAGCCAACCGTGATGGATCAGCAGAACTCTGGTCCGCAAATACTCCCGCAGCCAGGAACTGAGTGGCGGCAACCGGGTCGGCTTCAAACTCAGCCAACTGGTTATGATAGGCCGAGAGGAGAATCGGGATGTCTCTGCCCTGTGGTTCGCGGCTCAGGGCCTGTCGGATCATCCATTCGGCAATCGAGTGGTCGGATCCTGAAACATCCGTCAAGGCCCGGCGGGCAAAGCCGACCGCGGACTCGAGGTATTGGGAGTCATTCATGAGAGAGCGCCTGGAGGGGCGTGTTGGTGCGCTCACGACGCATGATGCAGGATTCCCGTGATGGCGCATCAAAGGTCACCATTTGGGGTGGCGGAGATGTGCGCTTGAGGAAGTATAGAGACTGCGCCGGTGGGTTTTTTCCGGGTCCGTATCAGCGGAGAAACGCGATGTATTCGATCCGACATAACCGACTGCTTCCCAGAGCCCATCCGGTTGAGGTGGTTTGACCGGAGCTCCCCCGATCTGACGATTCAGCAACCCGCTCAAGCTGAGCGCCTGATCCCGCAGCATTTCGGCATCCAGCCGGAAGCGGGGGGCCACGTGCCAGAAGCCGATTGCCTGGATCGCGCGAGAGATGATCCGGCCTGAACGCACTCTCCTGACAATATGTTTCCGAGGTCACCAGGATCTTGACCAATTGTTTGACATCCCAGTTGGATTGCCGGAATGCATCGGCCAACCAGTCCAATAGCAATGGATGACTGGGTGGCTCTCCCTGGGATCCGAAATCTTCGCTTGTCTTCACAATTCCAGTGCCGAAAATTTGCTGCCAGATGCGATTGACAGCCACACGTGCTGTCAGAGGATGCTCGTCGGCAACCAGCCACTGCGCCAATCCCAGCCGGTTATTTGGCCATTCGTCGCGCATTGGTGGCAGTATGGCAGGTGTCAGACGTGGCACCTCATCCCCACGCTGGTCGTACTCACCCCGCTTGAGAATATACGATGGTCTCAGGTCGGATCGCTCTTTCCAGATCAATGTCGTGGGAATAGCTTCCTCGATTTTTTTGAGGCTTTCCTCAGCCTGAGCCAGGGTGGCCCGCAGCGATTTCAACTCATCCGCCAGGCAGACATTGTCCCTGAAATAGTCGCGGACCATTTGTTCCTCCTCGGGGGACCATTCCGATTGTGCCCGGGATACCTTCGATAAAACCGCCTCAGGAATCCCTTTCTGAATGTCGGGCAAGGCAAAATAGAATCCGGTGGCTCCGCCAAAATTCATGATTTTGAGGAGGAGATGATTGCTGCCTTCCTTGAGTTCCAGGCTGAGGATTTCCTGATCGGGAGCAGGGCCACGGGAAACATCCCGATTCAACTTCAACTCGCCATTGAGATAGACCTTGATTCCATCGTCGCTGCCGAGAGAAAGGGTCAATTTCTGAGATGCGGGGACGGATATGGACCGGTAAAGAAAATTGGCGGCCATGTCGCCTTGCAGGTCTGTGTGCACCTGACCATCCAGCCAGGATGGACGTTCGATCCAACTCAATTTCCGGCCATCGCCGCTTGTGAAAACCTCGTCGAGTTGAACCGGCTTCCCTTCAGGTCCCTGGTTGTTCTGCAGCTGGTTCTGACGATTCTCAGGAAAGGGTCCCACATGATACCAGGCCGATAATCCGGGCTGGACGATCAACTGGGCATCCGGGTTCCGCAAGGACTGCACCCACTCATCCTGCAATTGATCCAGAGTGGCCCAGGGTCCTTTGAGTTGGGTTTTGAGGGCGGCGATTTCGCGGCGGATGGATTCGAGTTTCCGGGATTGGAAGGAGGACGGCACTTTGATGACCGGCGCATGAGTTTTGCTGTTGCCATCGAGAGGACTCCCATCGAGGTTGTTGAAATACCCGAAAAGCGAATAGAAGTCCTTCATGGTGAGCGGGTCGAATTTGTGATCGTGGCAGCGGGTGCAATCCATAGTCAGGCCCATGAAGACTGTTCCGGTGGCGACCACACGCTCAATGACATTTCTGACATAGATTTCCTCTTCGATGGAGCCTCCCTCGCTGGTGGTGACATGGCAGCGGTTGAATCCGGTGGCGACGAGTTGATCCATGGTCGGGTCTGGAAGCAGATCCCCAGCCAGTTGATCCCGGATAAACTCATCATAGGGCAGGTTTTCGTTGAATGCGCGAATGACCCAATCGCGATAGGGCCAGATTTCCCGGTAATTATCCAAGTGGAGACCATGAGTGTCCCCGTACCGCGCGGCATCCAGCCAGTAGCGCGCCATATGTTCGCCAAAATGGGCGGATTTCAAGAGCCGGTCGATGACATCTTCCCATGCATCCGGAGATTCGTCGTGAACAAAATCCTGCACTTCATCCCACGTGGGCGGAAGCCCGGTCAAATCAAAGGTCACCCTACGAATGAGTGTGTGGCGATCGGCCTGGGGAGATGGCTGGAACTTCTCCTTCTCCAGTCGGGCCCGGATAAAGGCATCCACCGGATTGATTCCAATGGGTGTGCCGGGTGCGGGCTGAGGGATTGTGGGACGTTGAATAGGTTTGAACGACCAGTGATCTTCCCACGGAGCACCATTGGCCACCCAACGGGTGAGCAAGTCCTTCTGATGCGATGTGAGCAGCTTGCCTGAGTCAGCGGGAGGCATCACATCATCCGGATCGTCCGACAAAATACGATCAATCAGGTGACTGGACTGGATATTTCCCGGCACAACCGCCGCACGCCCGGATTTTTTGTGAACCTCCAGCACTCCCTCGCGATTGTCCAGACGCAATCCGGCTTTTCTCTTGCTGGCATCCGGCCCGTGGCAGGCGTAACAATTGTCCGAAAGAATGGGCTTTATCTGGGAACTGAAATCAATGTCCCCAGCCTCCCCGCCCCGCAGCACTGCATAAGGGGCACAGCACAATACACTGATAACAATGACCCAAAATTTTTCAGCCAATCCAACGGGAATCATGCTCACCATATAACGCAAAAAACGGCGGGACTCAACAGGATCCACGCCGCTGCGGCAAATTGTATGCTGGGAGGCTGAAAAGACAGGGACTTATTGATCGTCCTCATCCGCGAGGAGATCCTGGCGGGGCATGTCATCTGCCTGCGCCTCGGGGGTCCCGGGTTGGACGATCCCCTCCTCCAAACCAGATGCTATCAGTGCCTGGCTGGGTTTGAGATGTTCATCAAACAGTTGGTCAATCGATCCTTCAAACTCATTCATGTTCTCCTCCAGTTTTTGAAGTGACTTGCTTACCTGAGCGATCTCATCCATCTGCAGCTGGAGCCGGTTGATTTCCACCTCAAGCTCGCTCCGGGTGTTCTCCAGACGCTTTTGAAGTTTGGATGAAAATTCCTCAATGTATCGATTGATGATCTGTTTGGCACAGATGGTCGGGATTTGTGGAAAATGATTGTCCACGTACTGCTTGATCAGGTCGGACAAAGCTTCTTTGGCTTCCTGGCCGAGGCGGCGGGCCTTGGCATCCACCGGGATCTTCTGAGTCAACTGGTCGGGGCTGCCGAATACACCGCGGCGCACCGACGCGAGACTACGGAAGAAAATCCAGTCCCAGAAGGATTTTTTCACTGGGATCCGGTGGTCTTCTATGGTGACGTTGCACTGAGGAACGTCCAATTCCCCTTCGATGTCGCTGAGAACCACCTTGCCAATCTCCGAGGGCATGAACTCCAAAGTGGACAACAACTTGACGGCTTCCTCGGAAAAGTCCGCCCCGGCCATCGGCGTTTCCAATACCTTCCGGGACCGGCGGAAGGTCTCCCGCGCAATCTTCAGTGAGAACTCATTGAGCTTGGGCGACCACTTCTGACTCCCCAACTCATCCAGCGATTCATCGGAGTGGAACCATTCCTCCAGCTGGCCGATCAATCCCTCCAGCAGTTCGTCACGGAATTGCTCAGCCAGACCGGAAACGATTTCGGCCCGCCGCTTCTGCACGGACAGGAAGACGCCGTCCTTGTCAGCATTCAGCATTTCATCCGCCGCCAATCGACGGGTTTTGAGGCCTCCGATATTTTTTTCCAGCTTGGATTTGGCTTTTTCGAAGTCGCTGAGAGATTCTTTGGAGATAAACCCGCGGACTTCGCGGCAGAAGAGTTGCCCTTGTTTGAGGGAATCTCCCATGAATTCCAGGAAATACTCACTGCTGTTCAGGTAAGCGGTGAGTTCCTGGGTGAAATTGCGGAAGGACATCAATTCGGGATCCGTCTCCTCAGCCTTCGCTTTGGAGAGGATTTTGGAGGCTGCGTTGAGTAAATCGATGGAGAAGATGCGCAGGCGGTTGGACTCATAAGCGTCCCGTAATGAAGCGCTCATGGAGAGGGTTTCGAAGGCGCGGATGATTTGTTCCGGCTGTTGGCTTTCGAGGCTGGGTTTGAGGCTACCGTCGCTGGCCAGGTCCTTTTTACTGGCGTCAATGTTGACGACCAGGAAGATGCGGGAAAAAATTTTCAGGAGTTCGGTGAATTCATCGAAGACCTGTTCGAGGTAGAGGTTGTCGGTTTTAACCACGAAAACAGCACAGGCGGCGCTGTTGCGGAACTCCCGCGTCATCAGATCATACCCGAACTTCATGCGGCTGTACAATCCGGGGGTGTCCACCAGGACCGTGCTGGATTCCTTCAGGTTTTCAATGTTCAGCTGGATGTCAATCCGGCGGATCGCCTCGGCATAATCCAGTCCGGGTTCAAATTCACGGGACTCCGCCTCACTCTGGCACAACCGTTCGGACAGGGCCACATGGCATTGCTGCACTTTCTCCTGCAGCGCGTCGTTCGTATTGAATTCCGAGACCTTGCCGTTGTACCGGGTCATCGAATACGCATTTTTCTCCCCATGCCGGACATAGACCAGGCAGGGATAAGCAGGCAGACTGGTGACTTCGGACACATACGAGGCACTCAGCGCGTTCATGAGGGTGGATTTGCCGCTTTTGAGTGGCCCGAAAATCAGGAGATAGCCTTGTTGACCCAGAATCTTGTCCGTCAATGTTTTCAACCGATGATTCACATCATTCAAGCCAGCCAGTGAATTTTTAAGTGTGGGCTGCAGAGACGGCACCGAACAGGCATCAACGGTCATTTTGATCGCCTCATTGATGGGCGCTAATACCTTTTCGTAATCCTTACAAAATTTAGAAATTTCTGTTTTCATATATTTGGTGCAGCCAAAATGTTTGAAACGCCACACATCGATGGGGAGAGAACCAGAGGGCGGGATGAACGCCCTGGACCTAATTCCCTGCCCCAGCAGGTTATACGCTTTCGACCCATGCAAAGTAAAGGGAGCGGTACAAAGCTTGCAACCCACAATTTGCCTGAGCTGAAAAATCCTTTTGTCGGTGAGGGAACAGTTGTAGCTTCTGGAAGTCTGAGCACATCCGAAGTCAGCACGTTCTGTCATCGGTGCCCGGATCAGATCGCTACCATGAGAGCCGTTCATCAGATCGAAGAAAGATTAAACCGTATCCTTCAGGATCAGATCCTGCCCATATCGCGCGAACTCCATGTTGGATGGCCAAACTTACCAGGTCAGTTGACCCGGCAGGCACAGGTGCTGTTCCTGGGAAATCATAGTTCAGGCAAGTCCTCCTTCATCAATCACCTCCTGCAGAGTGAGGTGCAGAAAACGGGAATGGCTCCGACCGATGATGGATTCACCATCCTCCTTCAGGGAAACCGCGAGGATACCATTGATGGACACGCTGCCGTTTCAAATCCGGCTTTCACCATTGGCCACCTGCGCAACCTGGGACCCGCCTTTCTCTCGAGGCTCCGCATCAAGACTCATCCCTCCCCGTTTCTGGATGAAATCCGGTTAGTGGATTCTCCGGGAATGATCGACCATCCCGGGGAAGGACAAGGCCGGGGGTACGATTTCCAGAATGCAGTCCGGACATTTGCCGAATCCTCAGACCTCATCCTCGTCTTTTTCGATCCGGATAAACCCGGCACCACCGGCGAAACCATGTCCGTCTTCACCGAAACCTTGTCGGGGCTGGAACATAAAATTGTCATTTTGCTGCATAAAGTGGATCAGATGGAGAGTCTGGCGGACTTTGCGCGTTCGTATGGCACGCTTTGCTGGAACCTGTCACGGAAGTCCCCCACCAAAGACATGCCGCAGATATTCACCACGTTCATCCCGGAAAAAGTGACGCGCCACCGCAGAAATGACACCGAGGCATTGGACCTGAGCGAATTCTCCACAAGCCTGGAGGAAGTGAAGGCGGAAATAAACAAGGCCCCACTGCGGAGAATTGACAACCTGCTGACCGAGGTGGAGCGGCGGGCACACTGGCTGAATATGCTGTTGATACTGCTCACACATGCCCAGAAGAGCCGCTGGAAAACCATTGCTCTGGTCTGGACCTCAGCCATTCTTTGCCTGACTCTGGGTGGAGTGCTTGCGTGGTCCCAGCGGGACTCATTGCACATTGCCGGTGGGATCGCTTTGGTGGCGCTTCTTCTGGCCTCGACGGCATACATTGCGGGAACCTATGCCCTCAAGCTCAGGCAGATGCGGTTGCAGACTCAGGATGGACTGGATGAATTATTCCGCAGTTCCTATCAGAATGAATTTCAGATTGGACATCGGGCTGACATCCACAGCCTGTGGGCCACGATTAAATCCAGCCTGGGTAAGATCATCAAATCGCCGGGTCTCGCCAGTTTGCCGGGCATTCAGTGGATGAATAAAAAATCCCATTCCATCAGCCAATTGATCCAGAAAGATATCCCACCCCTGAGGCAATCGACGCAAGAATTCCGAATGAATGGCCACATCGCTTCGGATCAAAACTCATCGGACTCCTCACCGCAATAGAATGAAACTTCACCTTAGTGAATCCACCCACGAACTGCTCGAATTCCTGGACGGAACCGTTTTCCCCGTCTGGAATTCTCCCACTGCCGAGGATATCGACAGCCGACTCGTCCGATCCATGAATCGCATTCAGGCCTGCCGGCGGGAATTCGACGCACGCCTGTTTTTCATCGTGGTTTTCGGTCCGTTGAAATCCGGGAAATCCACGCTCGTCAACACTTTGGCCCGCCAATATGTGAGCCCCACCCGATTCGCCCGCGAAAGCACACGCCGGGCATCGATTGTCATTCGCGGGAAAAAGTCCGGAATCCAGCAATACTTCTGGAAGCATGAAACTCCGGACTCCAGTCCGGATGAGCGCAAAGAAGCTTTTGAGAGGGTCATCCAGTACCTGAGAGGAGTTCTCACACTGGCGATACTGGAACCGGATATTCAGATCGTGGATCAGGCATATGACAAACAGGCTGTCGATCGGTTGTTGGCTGGCCCATTGGAACGGGAACCCTTGATCACTGTGATCCGATGCCCGGGAGGGCAACTTATCGGAGAGGAAATTTCCGTGCTGGATGTTCCGGGACTGGACGGCTTCATGACAAACACAGAGAATAACCCGGCCGCCTTTTGGATCATTGATAAGTCCGATCTTCTGATTTTCACTCAAAGTTCCTTTGCCCCGCTGAATAACCAGACATCGAAATACCTGCGCGATCTCTACGATGGATCCCGCAAACCCCCGGTCCTCCTGGTGCAGAATCAGATCGAAGCCCGGCACTGGGCCGACCCACTCGAACAACAGCGGGAAACCGATG
>JAJOIW010000148.1 GCA_021209225.1 Verrucomicrobiota bacterium | reverse complement strand
CGGCTGAATAAACGTCCGAAAATCCGGATGCCGAGACCGGATTGGGGCCTGGTTCGGGATAGCTGGCTTCGGGTTTCATCCCTGGTCCGCGACCAGCGGAACAAAGAAGGTAGGGCCGGATGAGACAGGACATTCCTCCAAAAACATCGGGTAAATATAATTTAAAAAGGGATGCTTGAGGAGTTATGAGCAGAAGGGATCAGTTGGAACAATCACACAATCCATGATATTGGGTGGGGAAGTTGTTCGCACAGGCAGGTCTGGCTGAATGACGATGACATGATGGAAGAATCGCATTCAACATCATGATTCCCATGTGCGGGAGGCATGGATAGATGGGTAATACGGGTGAAATATATATATAAATAAAAAGAATGCAGGCCATACACGACACCGTGAACTGGTTGCATTCCTGGATTGGGCGAAACGTAGGTGGTTAAGTACGGGCTAACATTTCACATTGATTTGCACGGCTCCACTGGAGCCGACAAACAAGACTCAAGGATCTTTGGTGATTAGTTCGATTGAACTTTTGTTGCGCATGGGCCTTTTTGACCCTGGCCTTTTTCAAAGGTGACTGATTGTCCTTCGCTGAGGGACGCATATCCGCCACCCTGAATCTCTGAATGATGAACGAATAGATCTTTGCCTCCGTCGTCTGGGGTGATAAATCCGTATCCTTTTTCAGAATCGAACCATTTAACTGTTCCTGAACTCATATATATTTTTTTTTGTTAGTTATAATAAAACGCTATGCTCTAACTGCATTTCGGTAACAATATGCTTTTGAAATGTTTAATAAAAGTATTATTAAGTGATTTTTCCGCAGTTCTCTTGAAAATCAGGTAACATCCAACTGAGCAAGTGATCCGATGGATGGTGCGTTAGACTGGATTTTTCGCAGGAAATGACTAGCCGGTAAGAAGCTAGTGACCAGAGTTGGAATTATCAATCAAATTTTTGATATTTTCTGCGGGCTCGAATTATGAGTCAAAAGGACGGCAACCGGATGAACCCGCGAGGAACCCGTCTGCCGCATTGTGGTGGGGAGATGGGGGTGAGTTCTCACGGGTATCATTTGCTGAAGGAATCAGGGAGGAAGTATTCAGGGGCCATGAAAACAAAACTTCATGCGGCATGTCAGGAGTCCGCAAAAGGATTATTCATGGTTGATCATTCATTATTTGTTGAGATTTTTGCGGTTGAGATAGTCCTTGATATTGAGGAGGTAGCCAATGTGCCCACGGGGGCTGTCTGAGATGACGATGAAGAAGGAGCAGCTCTCCAATTGGGAAGGGAGAGCGGAGAATTGGACTGATTGAATTCCGTCTGGCTGGTTGGGATCAACTGGCTCTATGGGTAATTTGGCTGAGAGGAGCTGTTTTCCATGGGCATCTTTCAGATGAAATTCGACATAGGCCAGGTTTTTCAGGGATCCTTGCTTAAGGAATTCCAGCCGAACCCATTCACCGGCGTCACCATTAAGCCGGCGTTTGATGGTCAATCCCATTTTTTCTGCTTCGATTTCTGGCAGGTTGCGTATGCTGATCAGGGCCAGACAGGGATTGGATGTCATGATCAATAAAGCGGCTGCGGCTGCTTTGAGAAAATTTGTCGTTGCGTTCATCTATCTCATGAATGTCGACGGAGGATGAGTTCTTGGAATGTTTTTCAGAAACATGAAATTTTCCCGCTGTGGGAAAGCCACCGCTGAAGCAGACCATTGGAGGGCTTCTGAATCAATTGGAGAGGTGTAGGAATTTATTGGCCCAGGGAATGAAGAATTTCATATTGGATCGATCTTCATGTCCGCCGAGGTGTTGCCGCCAGGCGAGGTGACCATCGAGGAGACTGGTACCGGCAGCAGGCATTGTGGCGGTCCGGTAGTCCGAAGTGTCTCCGATATCCCGGGCTCCGAGAAGCCGGAAGGCTGCACCAGCGGCAACTGTTGCCATGTAGCTGCCTTGTTGATCGAGCCAGTTTGCGTCTCCTTTCTCGGGGATACCATAACTGATGAAGGTGGGGCGCGGGGCACACAAAGCGATGAGTTGATGGGAATCCACCGGAAGATCGTTGGCATTCAGGGCTCCGCGCACAGATTCCTCAGCTCCGTATTTGATGAAGTTGCCGCACATCCAATGGTATTCGCCGGAACCGGAGAGGTTTTCGAGGGCTTCCCCAAAATGGCGTCGAAATGGTGTGGCCCCCCCAGCACCGGATGAACCAACCAGCACCACAGCAAATCGCTGGTCAAAGGCCATGGTCACAAGTGCCGCCTTGCCAAAACGGGAGACTCCTTCAATGCCCACTTTCATGGAATCGACCTCAGGCAAAGTTTCGAGGTAATCCAACGATCTACCTGCCCCCCAGGCCCAGGCACGCAGGGAGCCCCAGTCGTCGGGTTTCCGTGGCTGGCCGCGGTTGACGAGACCGATGATGCCGCGGGTTAATCCCGCACCATTATCGGCTTGGATGCTGTTGGGAATGACGACCGCATATCCCCAACCAGCGGCGATGAGTTGTTCGACTGAGGGAGGGTCGGCATTGGGATCCGTGGCCGGTCCTCTCCCGAATCCTCCCCGCCCGGGTGGGGCTGGCTCGCCTGCCTTACGGGGCATGCCACCTCCGCCAAAAAATCCACCGAACATCATCAGCACGGGAGCTGGTTGTTGGATTTTATAGGGAAGAACCAGAACCATCTGGATTTTCACTTCGATATCCGGGCAGGAGCTGTTATCGACAACCCCGAGAAGCTTGCGGGCCCGCACCGGGTATGTGCCGACCACCCGATCATCAGCCTCCTCCTCAACCTGCCAATGAACATCGGGAACTGATTCAGGCACACGTCCATAGATTTCACTTTCAAAGAGCTCGACGATCTCAGGCCGGCGCTTCTGCCACCACACATCTGCGGATTCTACCGGTTGCCCAGTCTGTGTCTGAAGGAGTTCAGGCCAATCCGGGTATGGATTGGCCAATTCCGGGTTGTAATTTGCCGCATTGGGAGCTGTTGGCTGGCCGCTGGGACCAGGTCGGAGACGCACGATTTCCAGCTGCTCCATCATGTTGCGATGGTCTTCTGCCGTGGTCCAATTCTTCAGTTCCAACCGGGCCTCAGTGAGAGATTCCGCATGCATCTGCCCTGCTGTCCCGATGACGGTCAGACCGGGTAGTAGGATACTCATCAGCCTCAACTGCCCCACTTTCCATATTTGTGCCACACTCATGATAATGTTCGAAATTTTCAATAGATTGGCAGAATTGCCATGCCATCACGCTGCCATGGTTGTGGACACATCGGCAATGTCAGTGACCATGTCTGGATGGGATAGAGGCCACAATAGTATCCGGCCGGTGGACAATCAAGCCCCATCCCTGAGATATATGATGTCTGACAGGTCCTGGAAATCAATGAACCACACTAGTTTGTATCATCGGGATTTATATGGGTGGAAACGATCCGGCCAGGTCACGCATTCAAATTATCTTCCGGGCAGATGGGTCTGAGTGATGAATCTGCCCTCAGGCGGGGTTTGATGCAAACGTTCAGAAAGCCCATGACATTGTGAGCTGAAGGTGGTATTCAGGAAGTGTTCCTGATGCGACGATTCTGATAAAGCCGTCATATGGGTTCAAAACTCGAAATCAGTGATGAGAATGCGCATGATAATATCGCACCGGCACATACTGCAGATCCTGGTGATGTGGGCAATGTCCTGTGGATTTGAAAGTTGGGGAGCGGGATATGAACATTTTGATCGGGATATTCTGCCTTTGGTGACGGCGAATTGCGTCCAGTGCCATGGCCCGGACGAGGAGGCAAGAAAAGCGGATCTGCGACTGGATCAGGAGGAGTCAGTAAAAAATGTGCTCACAGAAATCCTGGAACGCATCACCACCACAAATTCCAACGAGGTGATGCCGCCACCAAAAAGTGGAAAAAAGCTCACCGATCAGCAAAAGAAATCATTGAGGGACTGGATTGATGCGGGCGCTCCATGGTCGGAGCATTGGTCCACCCGCCCACTGCAACGACCTGAACTTCCCGAGGGACTGGATGTGGACGACCAGAAGTGGACAGGCAATCCCATAGATCTGTTTGTGCTGGCGGAGATGAAGCGTCATGGATTGAAACCATCCGCTCCGGCGTCCGCACGAACCCTGATCCGGCGGATGAGTTTCGATCTGCTGGGCCTGCCCCCCACCCTCGGGGACATTGAGAAATTTGAAAAAGATTTCGCGAACGATGAAGAGCGGGCCGTGCAGTCGCTGGCGGATCGACTTCTGAATTCCGTTCATTATGGCGAGCGCTGGGGACGGCATTGGCTCGATGTCGCCCGCTACGCGGATACATGTGGATATGACAAGGACAAGCTGCGCCCGAATGCCTGGCCCTACCGGGATTATGTGATCCGCTCATTCAACCAGGACAAACCATACGCCCAATTTGTGCAGGAACAAATAGCTGGGGACGCGCTTTTTCCGGATTCGGCGGATGGTATCCTCGGGCTCGGATTCATCGCCGCTGGACCATGGGATTTCATTGGCCACGTCGAAATACCCGAATCAAAAATTGATGGACGCATCGCCCGGCATATCGATCGCGATGAGATGGTCACCAGCGTCATGAACACCTTCACCAGTGCCACAATCCAATGCGCCCAATGCCACAACCATAAATTTGATCCCATGACTCAGGACCACTACTATGGTATGCAATCCATTTTTGCAGCGATTGACCGCGCGGATCGCCTCTACGATGCCAATCCCGATGTCTCGCGTAAACGTCGTGAACTCGAATCGGAAATCTCAACCTATAAAAGTCAACTTCAGCTCCTGGAATCAGAAATGATCCATGCCGGGGGGGAAAAGTTAGCCAGCCTCGAGAAGTCCATCCGGGATCTCGAAACAGCGACTGCTTTGAAATCCCGCCCGGATCAATATGGATTCCACAGCGATATTGTGAACCAGCCCGATGAAGCACGCTGGGTCCAGATCGATCTCGGCCAGGACTGGAAACTCAGTCAGTTGATTCTCTACCCATGCCATGATGATTATGCGGGGATTGGTGCCGGATTTGGATTTTCCAGGCGATTCGTGATTGAATGCTCGACGGATGAATCCTTTGCCGATCGGGTGAGGGTGGTGGATGAACGGGAACACGATGTGCCCAATCCAGGGCTTTCGCCTGTGAAGTA
>JAJOIW010000059.1 GCA_021209225.1 Verrucomicrobiota bacterium | reverse complement strand
TCCACTGGATCCGGCAGCAGGTATCGAGGGTCGGGATGAATCTCCAACTTGATCCAGTTCGGCAACCCCGCAGCCACAGCCAACCGGCTCAACCTCACCGCTTCCTCCGCGTTCATTGCGCCACTCGTGTTCGGAAGAATCAAATACCTCTCAGAATCAATAAACTCGAGAATGTTGGCAAATGGATCCTTTTTCCCGGTCAAATCCGCCCGCCGCAATGCAACTGTCACCAATCCGGTCCCGCTCGCCTCAAGGGCATCCCGCATCGCCTGCGGGGAGGAAAATTTCCCAGTCCCCAAAAGTAAGCGGGATGGGAATTCCCGGCCTGCTATCGTCAATTTTCTGGTGCTTTTGTCCGGATCGAAGTGACTGTCCATCGGGCTTAAAATGAGTTCATAGAGACTGAGTAAGCAAGCCAAATCCAAGCAGCGATCACAGACAATCCCTGAATGACCCCAATGGGATGCTAATCCGGCATTTTATGCCCAATTCTCAATCCGTAGGGAAAGTAGCGATCCTTTGCATCCGTGATGAAGAGTAACTGATGAAAGGGGGAAAATGCCTTATAGGTGGGGACATCAAAGTCTTTGACGAAGATGAAGTAACCTTTCTCCTCGCCACGAACTTTAAATGCCTGATAGGCGAATGGGCTCCCATTGATCGGGTTCGTGATTTTGTCCAGCAACTCCAGGCGGCCAGCCCGATAGGCTAATCCTCCAAGTGCCATCCGGAATTTCATCCGCGACATGAATTCAGACTTTCTCGCTTTCATCCATGCTGTGGCGTGATTCCATAGAAATGGAGTGTCTGCCAGAACCTTGGATAAAGGCACCTGACCGCCAGTCCGGTTCCCCTGAATCTGGCTGAGGTATTCTCCCCAGTTGGCCGCCCCAAGTGCTTTTCCCAATTCCTGATGGACAGAATCAATTCGCATAAGGATTTCTTGCTGCTGAGGTTCAGAGAAACTGAGGAACTGTTCCAGATTTTTCCCTCCAACTTCGGCCGTGATCTGGGAAACTTTTTTCAATGCTTCCTCGGGATCATCAGTCAACAGTGTGGCGGGAACCCCTTTCAATATAGCCAGGTCCAATGGGTCCTCGTATCCAAATAATGTGAAAAACGCCATCGCGATGTCCGGACTAACTCCCTGAATTCCCGACGGACTCCGGGGCTGGGCAATGAGATTGCGAACCGACCTGACGAACCAATCTTTTTCGGCAACCGCCGCTGGAAAACTCCTCGCAATCCAGGACTCACCCGCAGCAAAATATTGCATCATCACATCCAGAATGGCTCCACATCCAGAGGGAGAAATCCGGTGGATATTCTCCGCAACCACCTGGCACAATTCATCGCGTAATGTCATCGCCAGAATGGATCCCTGCAATGTTCTGTCCAAGGCAACGTCCTCAGCAAGCTTCAGTCCAATGCTCAGGATTTGCGCTGCCGTTTCAATCTCGCCGGTTTCTATCAAACGCTGCACCCACCATTGTGTTATCAATCCCCCATGTTGGACATAACTCCAATGGCTCATTTTCACTTCAGGAAACCGCTTCAAATCCACTCCCCAATCCAAAAATCCATCATCAATCACCGCCTCGGTGAGAATCTCGAGACTCGCCAACAATGCCTCCATATCCTTCGAAGCATCCTCAATGATTCGGTAATGAGTAACCCCATCGCCATCCACTTGAACCAGGTCTGCGAATCTCTCAGTATCCATGGTCGCAAAGGCGGCCTTGTATAAATTGAGACGGGACTTTGCCACCGGCACAGTCACCGGCACCATGTTGGTTGGACGCTGGACCGGATCCTCCGAGGCTGGCTTGTCCCCGGATCCACACCCAACAACGAAACAGAAGACAAAACAAAGTGCGGCCAGCGCCGGCATGAGCCCTCGATAACTGATATAGGCAGTCAGCATGTCTGCACATAATGAGTCACCCTCAGACTCAACGTCAATCTTCCGCATCAGTTTCATTCATTAACGGAGTCCCTGATCCACTGCATGGGGAAATGAAGTCTTATTGAGTCATTTGCCTCCATGTTGAGAGTGCCAGAACTGTCTCACGAACATCATGGACGCGGAAAATCTGAACACCCTGAGTATACCCCCAGAGGCAGCCTGTCAGTGATGGCACCAATCGATCCTGAACCCCTAACTGGAACATCTTGTCAAAAAGGGATTTCCTCGAAACTCCCAACAATTGCGGACATCCAAACTGATGGAAAGCAGCTAAATTCCGCATGAGATCCAGGTTATGCTCCAATGTTTTGCCAAACCCGATTCCCACGTCCAAAACCACCTGCCTGCGCTGGATTCCCACCCGCTGAAACTGACTGAGCAGGTCATTGAAATACTCCAGCACCTCAGAGACAACATCCTGATAGTCCGGGTGATTTTGCATGGTCAATGGAGATCCTTGCATGTGCATGGCCACATATCCTGCACCATACTTCACCACCTTCTGCCACATACCTGGGTCCAGTCTGCCTGCCTCGATATCGTTGATGATGTGTGCTCCAGCATCAAGGGCCGCCTCCGCCACCACACTTTTTCGGGTGTCCACAGAGATGAGAACTCCCGATTGCCCGGTAAGCCTGCGAATCACCGGAAGAACCCGCCTCATTTCCTCATCCACGGATACCGGGTGGCTTCCGGGACGTGTGGACTCCCCGCCAATATCGATGATTCCCGCACCCAGACCTTCCATGATGAGTGCCCTCTCCACACTTTTCCCGGTGTCATAATAAAGACCACCATCAGAAAAGGAATCAGGTGTCACATTCAGAATCCCCATCACAATCGGTTCTGTACCCACAGAAACGGATCCTCCCCGCACCATCCATTCACAGGACTCACTCATCTCAGGCATACCTAAAATATAGACTTTTTTCTTGCATCAACACGGCGACTAGCCAATTTGGATTCACCCCGGGTGATTTTTCCAAATGTTCATGTGATCTATTGACAGGCAATCGACTCACGCCACATTCTTCGTTAATTGTTCATCATTAACCAGAATGGATTCCATGTCCTCAAATATTTATCCGCGAAGCCCGAGAGAAATTATGGATGGATGGGTTCACCTTCCCCGATTCATTGACAAGATCCGCCTGCGGGCAGCTGGAAAACTGGCTCCCGATTACCTGACGAATGTCGGAACAGGATTTGATGGGGCCTGGCTCGATGCCGCCGGTGTCTCATTCGATAGCTTCGAGAAAGTTGTTTTACAATCCATAACCGATGGCGAAGTCTGCCATTGGGTTCAGGCCAACGTAAAGCGCTCGCGGGACGACAAGCAGGCATTTGAGGCTCGATTATTAAAATATGGAACCGAAGGCGAAACCCTCGACGATTGAAAATAAGAAAAAAAAGAGTCCGGCTTTGAGGACCGGGAGGATATTCGTTGTATGTTCGACTATATTGACGCCGATGAAGGCAGACTGGGATGACCATCTAACACTCCTGATTTTATGACAACAAACCTGAAAAAATTTTCCGTCGTTCAACTAGCCACAATACTCGGTTGGATGAGCCTTGCCACCACTGCATGCGCTCAGGAATCAGCTCCGCCTCCGCCCAACAACCAATCCATCCCCAAACAACTCATCAAGAACACTAATACGGTGAACAATACCCCAAAACCCCAAACTGAAACAAATCCTGTGCCGGACTCTACCCAGGATAAAAAGCTCGAGAACATCACTCTTGGCGGAGGATGCTTCTGGTGCGTGGAGGCAGTTTTCCAACGTATTCAGGGAATTGAAAAATGGACATCCGGCTACATGGGGGGCAAAAGTAAAAACCCGACATACGAGGAGGTATGCACCGGCTTCAGCGGACATGCTGAAGTTGTCCAGTTGGAGTTTGACCCTGAAGTGATCTCGCTCGACCAAGTATTACAGGTTTTCTGGAGAGCTCATGACCCCACAACCCTCAACCGGCAGGGAGCCGATGTCGGAACACAGTATCGATCGGTTATCTTTTACTCTTCAGAAAAACAAAAATCCATTGCTCTGGAATCCAAAGCTAAAGCCGAGGCTGAAAAGCTTTATAATAAACCCATCGTGACTGAAATCGCCCCCGCCACTGAGTTTTATCCAGCTGAGGGGTATCATCAGAATTATTTCAACCTCAACCCTAATCGCGGTTACTGCCAGGCTGTCATTTGGCCAAAACTCAAAAAACTCGGTCTTCCATTGAAAATCGGCGCAAATTGATCATCCTATCATTTAATTGCCTGGATCCCCAAGGGGCAATAGGAGCAGCCCCATGATTCCTCCATGCCCAGCCGCAACCAGATTCATTGCATAAAATGTAAGTTTTTCAACAATCCAGTTGCATCCCTTCACCTCACACAAGCATTCACTGAGTGCCTCATCACATTTCCGCTTTGCCTTTCCTGCCCCAATCCGCTATTCCTGAGACCATGAAACCCGCAACCAGATCGAACCTGTCAGGGAAAATCTCTCTCTTGCTTTCCTTTGCATTGCTGACGCAAATCAATGCTCCTGCTCAATTGAGTGAGGAAAAACTTCAAAAAATCCACGAAGCATTGCCCGCAAAAGCCACTGCTGAAGCCTCAAAACCCAGGCTTGTCCTGCTTTATTCCCGGACAAATGGATTTCGACACGGGTCGATTCCAGTTGCCGTGGAAGCATTGAAGTTGCTCGGGGCGAGAACCGGTGCCTATACCGCCTTTCACTCGGAAGACGAATCCCTGTTCGAGCCGGAACATCTCAAACAATTTGACGCGGTCATCATGGTCAATACCACCGGGGAAATATTCAGACCCAAACAGTGGTCCACTAACCCGGACATCCGCAAGGCCCAGGAAAACCGCGAAGCCCACCTCAAACAAAGCCTCGTCGACTTCGTTAACAATGGAGGCGGATTGGCTGGAGTTCATTCAGCCACCGATACGTATACATCGTGGAAAGAATATAATGACATGATGGGTGGTGCGTTTGATGGCCACCCATGGCACACCTTGGTTCGTTTGCGCAACCTCGACCCCAGCCATCCCATAAACAGAATCTTCCAAGGTCGCAAATTTGAGGTGACAGATGAAATTTACCAATTCCGCAATGATACAGCCAGTCCATCAGATCGACGCATGCTCCTCTCTCTGGATGGATCCATCGCCGACCTCTCAAAAGGCAAAAGAAATGACGGCTTCTACCCAGTCAGCTGGATCTCTTCATACGGAAAAGGACGCATCTTCTATTGCTCCCTGGGACACCGCGATGAAATCTATTGGAACTCAAACATCTTAAACCACTACATGGATGGAATCCAATTCGCCCTCGGCGATCTCAAAGCGGACGCCTCACCAATCAGCGTCACCAAGGAATAGTCCAGAAATATTATATACACCCACCACAAACATCAGATCATTTCACAGAAACATCAATGTTTCTTGAATCCAGTGATTGCCGGCGGGAACCGCCGGACCAAATCTGTATATCAAAAATCCACGATTGTAAAGCTGACTCGGCCGCTCAGAGGATGCCATGAGTCAGCTTTTTCAATTCACGAGCAGTAGACATCACCCTGTCCGCGGAGATACACCAACTGCCTCAGATTGAAATAAAAAGGTTGCCGGATCCCATTCATCCTTCTGCGATACAATCGATCGCTTCTGATTTCACAGGATCAGGTGATTATTTCCTTTGAATCAATACTTTAAATGCAGTACCGGCCCCGGATTCAACCCTCACCATAGAGGATGTATAAGATTCAGATCGGTCAACCGGCGCATAACGCTCGAGGAATTCTGATTGAGTAAGCATGGGTTCGCATTTCAGATGCAACTCATGCCCCCAATGAACAAGGTCAGAAAAATTCACATCGCATGTGATGTCTTGACGCCCAACATTTCTATAAACTTCATGGCCTTCCATCACCTGATGATTGAAATATCCACGGATGGTCCCATTTTTCCGGTTCATATATAATTCAGGCATGGTGCCACCATAATCAATAGTCACCATACTGACCTGCTTAGCCCGAGGTACCCAGGAATGAAGCCATTCCCTGTATGAAAAATGCACCTCGCACCGCTGGTCGTGTGGAATTGTCCCTCCGGCCCAGGCTTTCGGGGATGAAATACTGCTCAGATTGCCCAGCTCATGTTTGCTCACATTCTCAAATCGCTCAAATAGCCCCTCAGGTGTCAATTCCAGAAAAAGCTTCTGCCACTCCCCAACTGAATCCTCACTCATCCTATTGGAATTCCATCGGAATACCGTAACCGGAAAGGCATCCACCAATTCATTACTGATCACGATGAATCTGGATACTTTGGCCAATATACTGTCAATTTCCTGATGCCACTCAACCGGAGAGAAAAATTTCCCTGCATATTTTTTTAACCTGGCTTTTTGCATGCCAGTCAAACGGGCAGACTTCTCAACAATATGATACTTCACCCGCCAACGCACACTGAAGGGAAGATTGCCTAAAATTGATTCTGCCAGTTTTCCATTGCCTCCACCAACTTCAACAATATGTATTCTCTCCCACCATTGGGATAATCTCTTCCGTTCCTCAATGATCCACCCGGCCAACGCCACCCCCACATCCTCACCCAGCGTGGCAGAAGTCGAGAAATCCCCACGATGACCAATGTCCTGAATCTGAACCGGATAATAACCAAATTGCTCGTCATACAAGGCCGAAGTCATGAACTCCTCAAAGGATAAACTACCGCGGCGCTTCCATTGCGCTAAAAAATTATCCCGATAATGCCGGACATCATCGCGCATCCGCCGACGCACTTCCGAGTCTTCCTGCTCTGTAGTCTTAGAGGACACAATGGAATAATTCTTATGCTCGACCCGGATTCTATATTTCTGGGCCCTTTACACGCAATGAATGAAATCCAACGATGATCAAGGTCATGATTGTGCCAAACTGGCCGCAATTTTCCTAATAAAAAAAGGCGACTTTAAGCCGCCCGCTTTATATCAACAGAAATCCACGATCCCAAATCAGTCCGCGGACAAAACTTTGACCTGCAAACTCGTGGTGATCTCAGGATGCAAATGCACCTCGACAATATGATCACCTAAAGTCTTGATGGCATTCGGCAACTTGATCTTGTGGCGATCCAGCTCAAGCTCATAATCCTTCAACAAGGATTGCGCTATGTCACTGGATGTCACACTGCCAAACAGGCGTCCGTCCTCACCCGACTTCACCCGAATCATCACAATCAGATTCTTCAATGATTCATCCAATACCTTGGAATGAGCCAGCTCCTGCGCCTCACGCTCCATGCGGCGCTTCTTCAATGCCTCACGCTGACGCTTGGTTGCACTGGTCGAAACAACTGCCATCCCATGAGGAATCAAATAGTTACGCGCATAACCAGCCGCCACAGTCACTTCATCAGACTCGCCGCCTAAACCAACAACATTCTTAACCAGAATAATATCAACTTTTGCCATTTTCGCAGAATTAAATTTTTACTTTACGATTTATTAAAATGGAACATCATCATCGTCATCATCCACCGACGCGGAAGGTGAGGTGCCACCGGACTGAGGCGGCGGACTCGAAGTATACCCGCCTCCAGTCGACGATTCAGGACCCCCACCAAATTCAGAACCGCCATCGCGCGATCCAGTGCCCCCATCAATGAACTGAAAGGACTCGAGCACAACACCAAGACGGGACCGCTTTTGACCAGTCTGCTTGTCGTCCCACGTCTCCAGCTTTAACCGGCCTTCAATATATATTGGACGACCCTTCTTGAGGTATTGACCCAGTGTCTCCGCCTGCTTGCCAAAAACATCCACATCCACAAATGTGGTTTCCTCTTTCACTTCACGCGTTTCCGGGGCCCTCCAGGATCGGTTGACCGCCAGGCCAAGCTTGGCTATAGCCATACCAGATGTCGTGAACCTCAACTCAGGATCCCGAGTCAGTCGTCCCATAAGAAATACTTTGTTGAGGTTAGCCATGAGAAAATGTTACCAAGCTGATAACCTGATTGCCAATAAAACTTCTGAACATGAAAGCCAATCAAGCGATGCTTTCAACAGGCGCCTCCGCCACATCATGAACCACCGGAGGTGGCACATCGGTCGGACGGAAAGTCCCTGGATTCCTGCTCACAATCAAACGGAATATGGATTCATCCAATCGAAAATGATCCTGGATCTGCCCAGCCACTTCAGAGGTCATCCTCAACCAGACCTTCACATAATGGCCGGATTGCCGATGAAGCTTGGCTTCCCTTGAAAATACCTTGTGACCCAGATTCTCCTTATCTGTTACTTGAGCACCCAGTTCAACCAATCTGGAGGAAAAGGATTCAATCATGGTATCGACCGGGTCGACTACCCCATTGGTATCAAAAATGACGAGTATTTCGTAGTTGTTCACGATGATTTCGACTGACTTGAATTCTGAATTTTTACTTTTTTATCGGCCCGATTTCCACGGAACCATTAAATTTCTGTATGGCCAAAGACGCACCTTCGCTGAGCCAGCACTTTATCTGTTCAACGGCCCGGCGTTCAACAGCTTCTTTGACTTCGACCTCTGGTTTATCAAACCGGTCCAGGACATACCCGGATATCTGCCTGAGATCCTTGCCTCGACCAATCCCAAGCCGCTGCCTGGGATGAACCGTAGTACCCATTGACCTGGATACCGACTCCAGCCCGTGATGCCCGCCATCCCGGCCATCCAACCGGAACCGGATGGCACCCAATGGCAGATTGGCATCATCGAGGACAACCAATGTGTCCACAATATTCACCTTGAAAAAATCCAACGCCTTACGGACCACTGGACCACTCAGGTTCATGTATGAACGAGGCTTCAGCAGCACAACCTTGCGGCCAAAAAGCTCACATCGACATATATCAGCATTGAACTTTTTTTCAAAGGCGAGTGAAACGCCAATCTGCCAACTCAATCGATCGATGATATCAAAACCAAAATTGTGCCTGGTTCCCACATACTGGGTTCCAGGATTGCCCAGACCGGCTATCAGAACTGGGGAGTCCATAAAAACCATCCCGGACAAGTTGTCTTTAAATTCATTCATGAATCCGGAACTCATTTTATGAACAGAGCACCAGATTCACTGGGAGCAGAGGCTTATTTGCCTTTCTTTTTACCTTTTTCCACCACAGTCTCGACCTTCTTCGTCACGCGAGGAGGGATTACTGTCATGACCTGAATATCCGGCCCCACCATATACTCGACTCCATCCAGGGCAGGCAGATCCTTAACGTAGAAAATCTCACCCACTCCAAGCTTGGATATGTCCGGACGAATCACAGCCGGAACATCCTTGGGAAGGGCCTTGATTTTGATCCGGCTCAATATGATTCCCAGTGTTCCACCACCATTCTTGACACCATGCGCCTCGCCAAATGGCTCAATAGGCACAGATATGGTCACCGGACGATCTTCGCTGACCTCCATGAAATCCACGTGAAGGACGTTACCTTTCAGAACGTGGTATTGGACATTCTTCAGCAGAACCTTCCTCCTGGAACGGTCCTGGCCTTCGATGTGAAGGTCCGTAATCACGACATCCGATTCCGATTTTTTAATCAGATTATCGAAGGCTTTCGCGTTGATATCAATATTGATGGGTTCTATTTGGAAGCCATAGACCACACCGGGTATATGCCCCATTTCGCGAAGTTTTTTCACTCCGGAAGACCGCACCTGTGTGCGTGTCTTACAATTTAGCTGCTGTGTTTCCATTGTAACACGGATAAAATTAACATTGTTGACGAGGCAAAGATAGACCTGGGCCGCGCAATTACTTCATTCGATATTCAAACAGGGAGTTCACAGAAAGATTGTTGTGAATCCTGTTTATTGCTTCGCCGAGCAATCCCGCCACTGAAAGCGTGCGAATGGGCACTCCCTCGTAATGCGGGCGGAGAACTGTATCAGTTGTGATGAGTTCGTCAATATTAGAATTTTTGATTCTTTCAACTCCCTGCTCGTTGAGTAGCGCATGAGAAACACAGGCATAGATGTTTTTTGCCCCATGCCGGGCCAGCTCTTCTGCCGCTTTCGTGAGTGTCCCGGCAGTTTCAGTCAGATCATCCACAATCAGAACATTTTTCCCCTCGACATCGCCTATCATGGTCATGGATTGAATTTCAGTGGGGCTCTTTCTCTGCTTTGCTAAAACCGCCAAACCGGTGTTCAACATCTGGGAATAAAGATGTGCCATTTTAATCCCGCCGACATCTGGACTCACCACAATGAGATTATCAAGATTCTTGGATTTCAGGTAATCATACATCACTGGAGCCGCATAAAGGTGATCAACGGGGATATCGAAAAATCCCTGAATCTGTTGCGCATGAAGATCCATCGCCAGCACTCTTGTGGCTCCAGCGGCTGTAATCAGATTGGCGACAAGCTTCGCTGTTATCGGAACCCGAGGCTGGTCCTTGCGATCCTGACGGGCATACCCATAAAAAGGAATAACCGCAGTTATCCGCGACGCACTGGCGCGCCGCAACGCATCAATCATGATGAACAACTCCATGTAGTGATGATTCGTCGGATGAAATGTGCTCTGAATCACGTACACATCCTGGCCCCGCACGTTCTCATCAATCTTCACAAACGTTTCCCCATCCGGAAATGATCCAACAGTGCATTTTCCCAGGGGAATTGATAGAAATTCTACAATCGCCTGGGATAAGGGCTTGTTGGATGATCCACTGAATACCTTCACCAGAATGACCACAATAATGCGAGTCCACCTCGATCGTCGAGCGCAAACAGTAAAATTGTTCGTTCATTTTGCTCCTCTTCCGCATGGAGCTCTTGAAACACAGGATAAATTTGTCCGTTCAGGGACATTGGCAGCCAAACAATCAAATGCTCCACCTCACAACACGGTGGGAACTTGCCTGTAGGAATACAGTCTATCGCTCCCATTTTCCTGAACCGGATGGCTGATCATCCGCCGATCCCAACAAAGACTTCTCCTCTGTTTCCAATAAAATTCCTCCACAAATTCCCGGCTTCCTATCACTAATCCTTCGGTATAGCTCCTGATCCTGTCGATACTTGGTGAAGGGCCCGTTCTCTCGCCACCTGCCCCGTCTCCCCGGGGCCTCCTCGCCTGTCCTTGATCCCGATCCACCCGATTCCTCAATACCCAACCATAGTGCTCCTCAGCTTTTCTCCAGTCCATCAGCGCTCCACGCCCACTCGCCAGTTCAATCAAGCCCCGCCTCGCCCGATTCCCTCCATCCACAGCTTCCCCAAAGGAACTCCACCGATATTCCGACGCATCATTCACTATTCCTGCCCTCACCGCATTCAAGTCTATGTATTTCGCGACTCTCATAAGTGCATTTTCGGCTCCTTCCACCAGCACACTCCGGAATCGCTCCTCCCACAGCGTCCCTTTCCGCCCATTCTCAATGTTGTACCATAGACTGAACCGCTGCTTCAGCCCTTTGACGTAGGATGATAAATCATACATCCGTCCCCGCATGCGTTTGAAAAATTCCTCTACCCGATCTTCATGCCCTTCGCCTCGCGCCATTTCCAGCAGCTCCTCAAATTCACTCATCCTTTCCTCACTGTATATATGCTTCATCCGTTCCCATACTTCCTGGTCGCTGAGCGCACCCGGAGGAACCGGCACCTTCAGTAGAATGTGAAAATGATTCCCCATCAGGCTGTATGCCATCACAACCACACCACTGAAGGTCTCCATCTGCCGCATGATTCGCCGAAATACCTCCCGCTCCATATCCCCAAAAATCAGCCGTCGATCCACAACCCGACTAACCACATGGAAATACTGAACCCCATTTTTCATCACTAATACTCGCCGCGCAACTCGCATAACACCACCCTTTTACCCTTCCGCCTCAAAATATGCAATAAAATGCCTGGCTTTTTTTATATTAATAATATGCCTGGCATTTTATTGTGATGATGAATATTAGGACTTGGCGCCCAGGATGGTCAGTCTATGAGCGAGGATTGGGGCTGCCATGACTTTGCGATCGCGTACGTAATCCAGGGGGCGGCCGATGTAGTTGGATTCGAGGGCTTCTTCATAGAAGAAAGTCTGGTATGAACCGGTTGTGAGGAAGTGCCAGGTTTCGTTGATGGGGATATTTTTTTCGTGGTTGGGAGGTAATCATCGATGTGAGAGGAGATTTTTGAGGGATTGTGCTGGACGAGGAGGTCGAAAAAAGCACTTCCCAGAGCTTGGGGGTGATGGGAGGTATGGGAATCGGGCTGGATATTTTTCAGCAATTTGGCATGGAGGTGGTGTTTTTGGCGAACAGCATGGATATAGTCGATCCAACGGAATGGGTGGGTTCGGATTAAGGAGGAGGTATGGAGAAGGAGACGATGGAATCGATCAAGGAGAGGCTTGAGTTTTGAATGGCGAGGAGGTGAGGCAGCATCGCGATGGTAGCCAGGTTGAGAATCGAGGAGAGCCAGCATGGCAATGGATTTTCCGGATTTTTCCAAGGAAGCAACGATTTCAAATGAGAGAATAGACCCGATACAGTCAGCGATAATGAAATAGGGACCGTGAGGGTGGATGGCATTCATTTCTGCGACACAAGCATTGGCGAGATCGGAGACTGAGGAAAACGGAAATTTATCCATTCCGGATTGAAGTGGTTGAAACGCGAGGAAAGTGAAACCGGGTCCGATTTTTTCGGTGATGGCTTTGTAGATGAGGGTTTCGACATCGCCACCGGCGCCGCCTGGAATGATGAAGACGGGGATAGCATTGGATGATTGGGATAAAGAGACGAACCAACGATGAGGGTGGTGAACAGGGGAGGAGGCAGAGGAAAGCGGATTGAGTGAGAGGAGGTTCAGGAGGCCCTGTATGGTGGGCACATCATAGAAATCTAATAGGGAAACAGGCTGATTGGCCGACTGGGAGATGCGGGAGAGTAATCTCATGGCGGCTAATGAGTCACCACCGGACTCGAAGAAATTCTGATTGAGTGAATGTGGGGCCTGATTGAGGACACCCTTCCAGGCTTGAGTGATGGAGTTCAGGAGTGGAGATGATTGGGATGGGAGGGAGCCAGGAGAGGAATCTGAGAGATCTGACGAGGCAAATGCTGAAAGGGCGAGATTTCTGAGTTGTTTGAGGTGAATTTTTCCATTGGGGGTCATTGGCCAATGGTGTATTTCTGAGAACGAGGCAGGGATCATGTAGTCCGGCAGGCGCTGAGCCAGTTCAAGACGGATGTTTTTGATGGAGGAATTTGAGTTTTTGCTCAGCTTGATGAAAGCAGCGAGAGCGGATGACGAGGAGCCAGGTCTGACGAAATCGAGAACGATAGCCTGATCGACCCCCTCCAGAGCTTCTATGTTTTTTTCGATGTCGTGGAGTTCGAGTCGAAACCCACGTATTTTGACCTGGGAGTCATTGCGTCCAAGGAAGTGGAGACAACCATTCTCAAGAATGCATCCGTAATCACCGGTTTGGTAGGCACGGGAATGTTCGACAGAACGACCCACGAGAGGGGCTTCGACAAACCGTTGGGAGGTCAGATCCGGTTGATTGAAATAGCCTCTGGCAACGCGGGCGCCGCAAACGAGGATTTCGCCGGGTAGACCGGGCGGCAAAGGTTTTCCAAATGCATCCAGCAGGAAGATATCGCAACATCCGAGGCCGAATCCGATAGGAACGGTGTTTCCGGGAGGGGTATCATCCAGCGGCGAATCGACAGAGATGAGGGTGGCGGTGATTGTGGTTTCCGTTGGTCCGTATCCATTCCACCACCTGATTCTGGAAGGATTGAGTTGAAACCAGCGTTCGAGATAGACCGCGTCGACGCGTTCGCCACCGACTATCAGGTTTCGGACCGAGTGAGGGATCATGTCAATGGCTGACTCATCGACCAGTGAGTACCAGAAGGCGGTTGGGAGGTTGAGTAGAGTAATGGAGTGGAGATTTACGAATTCCCAGAAATCCTTTGCGGTGTTGATGAGCGAGTCATTGCGCAGGATGATCCGAGCGCCAACGGCGAGCGTAGGGAAGATTTCCTCAAGGCAGACATCAAATCCTAATCCAGCGAACTGAAGGACTCTATCTTTTGGGGTTAGATCAAGAGCGTTCTGGAAAGCCAAGGTGTGATGGAGAAGTTCCCGATGACCGACCAGGACCGGCTTGGGATTGCCGGTAGATCCGCTGGTGAAGATGATATAGGCGTGGCTTGAGTAATCAAAACTGACCTTCCGTATGTGAGAAATCGGATTGGGCGACGCATGGGCTGGTTGGAGGATTTTCAGGCCATCTGCCCATTCCGGGACCAGGGTCGGGTCAGAAAAGTCAGCAATGAGATAGAGGAGCGAGGCACTTGTGGCCATTTGACGCAGTCTTTCAGGAGGCTGAGCGGTGCTGAGCAGGACGGCGCAGGCGCCAGCGCGAAGGCAACCCACGAGGGAGGCGACGAAGTCGGGACTGCGATCCAGGTAGATTCCAACATGGTCGCCATATTGGCATCCCATGGATTGCAGGGAGGCACCGATGCAGCCGGCTTTTTGCCAAAGTTCGGAATAGGTGAGGGTTCCAAGAGAAGATTCGACTGCGAGTTGATCAGGATACCGGTCCACGACACTTTCTATCAAGGAAGTGATCACAGTGTCTGGATCGGCATGAAAATGAAATGTTTCGTTGAGACGGCGGACCTGGCCAGGGTTTCCGAGGTTGAGCCATGGCAGCTCGAGGCCGGGGTTTTCAGATAAACTGAAGAAGAAATTATCGAAGGCATGGCATAGAGCCTGAGCGAGCGCTGTGTGGAGTGAATAAGAACTGGCGATAAACTTGAATCGATAGTTTTCACTCAACTCGATTCCAAGAACTGGCAGGGATGGGAGATGGGAAAAATCTGAAGCAGTGCCAATGAAGGCGTTGCAAAGGGAGTGGAAGCGGCTGGTGGATTGAGCCGAGGGGGCATCCGGGTCCAATCGTAAGATAAGATCGAGGAGGAATGGGCCGGCGGATGAGAGAGAGTGGACGAGTGAGCGATTATCCCACCAGCATTCCTGGAGAGGAACGGAGGCTTGAATATTCCAAGGCACTGGAATGTATGGGCAGATGAGTTGGGACCATTGTCTATCCGTGGGAAACAAGGACCGGGAGGTGACGGAAATGGATAGATGAAACTGGCCGGTCAGCCGGGCCAGGAATGCAGCTAAAATTCCGGAGAGCCAGGAGGCGATTTCAAATTCGCCATCCAGATCGGGAGCCCAGAGAGGCATGCAGTGAGAGTCACCCCGCACAAATTGGGGATGCGGCTGAGGATTCGGGGTGTTTCGGGTGAGAGAACCAATAAGCAGGCAGATCAAAGGGCTGGGATTTCTGGATATGGTCGGCCCAGAAAAACTCGAATTGAGCTGTTTCATGGATCCATTTTTCAGCGCGGAGATGCTGGGTGGAATGGAAATCCATGGAATGGGGTTCAAGGAGTTGATCGCCCGCGGAAAAAAGCTGGGGAAATTCGACGAGTTGCCCATTGAGTTTCTGAATGACGGAAAGGAGTAGAGCCCCTTCTGCCGTCTGTACCGTCAATCCATCGGGAGAATAGTTGATTACAGTTCCCGGTGAGGCTGAGCCCGATACAGGATGGTCAGCGGATACAGTATGACATTCGCGGACAATAAAAAATTGAGCATGATGATGGAATTTCACCAATCCAAAAGTATTGATTGAGGGCAGACATTGTGTTGCCCTGACCAGGTTCTGAATCAATGAGGCGGACCACATCCAATCGATCCAGGTCAATCCGGGATGCCGTTGGAAAGAGGTTGATCTGTTCTCCTGCCGCAGAAAATGAGTCTCGCCGGATGTGGACGCGACGGTGGGCAGAACTTGAGTGACAATTTTGTTGAGTGAGGTGAGGGCTTTGAGGTGAACGCGCTCCAGTAGTGATTCGAGTGTGTCTGTGGGGGCAAGTGGCACTGATTCGGAGGCAATCAGGTTTGGGCTGGTTGAGGCATGATCCAGATGGCACCAGGATATCTGGTGTGATATGTCCTGGCGAATCAAAGCCCAACTCAGAGGGTTCAAATCAAAATTGTGATTGGGATTTCCCGGGTAAAACTGAATTAATCCCAGCCTGGATCGAGCCAACAATGTTTCGGGAATCAGGAGTGAGTTTTCGACGGAGATAATCACATCAAATTCGATGGATTCGAGATATGCAGGAGAGTCGTTTATAAGTTCTGATGGATCCTCCTCAGCGGGGATAAGGAATGGGGATGGGGACTCGATATGAAAGGCAAGCAAATGCTGACTTTGGGCTCTGGAGATGAGGTTTGAGTTTCGAGAAATGAGGGCGGAGACGGAAAGACCCTGGTTCAGTATTTGGTGGATGCAGCGCCAGGTGAGGTCACCCTCCCCGATAATCAGGGCCGAAATCGTATGATTGGATGGAATGTGAGCCAAAGTCATTGAGAAAATCTCATGGTAAAGGACTCATGATGCATCGGAATAAAATGAGCATCTTTTAGTAATAATTCATTGCTGGAGGCACTATCGGATTGTGCTAATTGAGCCGTGTCTGGATGGATGCGAAGGCATTGAGCAGCCATCTTTGTTGTTCCTGGTAGAGTTCGTCTCTTTTGATCTGGCTGTAAATCTGAGCAGCCTCCTGGAGTTTTTCCCGTTTGAAGGCCAATTCAAAAAGAGCCAGGTTGTAACTTGGTTGGAGTTCTTGGGAGATGGAGTCGGGATTGATCTGAATCTTCAGGATGGTCTCGGCCTCATCGAGGCGGTCATTCAACAGGAGCGCCAGAGAATAATTGATGAGGGCGGGGATGAAATTCGGTCGCTGAGAGAGGATATCCTGACTTCGCACAAGAGCCTCAGACATGCGGGACCTCTCGGCAATCAGGCATGCTGTGTAGTTGAAAGCGGAAATCTGATCTGTGGGGTCCAATTGAAAGAGTCTGGTTGTGGCTTTGAGAGCGGTCTGAAGATCCCGGGTGTTCCATCCGGCGCGCCAGAGGGAAATCCAGAAATCCTTGCGATCAGTCCAGACCGGGAGGTCGATCAGGCCTTCGAGAAGCTTTTTGGAAATAGCTGGATAGCCGAGAATTGTCAGTTCACGAATGATATCGAGCGCGGATTCATCACTGGCGAGACCCAACGCAGTGATTTTATTGAATTCGTCAGCCGCGGAAGCCAGGCGCAACTCTCCGCTGAAAGCTTTGCCTTTGAAGTAATAGGCGTAGGAGATGTATTTGACCATGCGGCTGTCGAGAATCATTTTGTCTGCGATTCGATTGAGTTTCTCCCATTCGGCGCGTTCGACCAGGCTGTTGCAGATGGAGAACCAGGGTTGAGGAACATAGCCGAATCTTTCGATATGTTTGGAGGCAAATTCATCAGCTTCATTGTTGAGACCCAACTCGAGCAGAGTTTCATATTGTGAGACCAATCCTCTGGCGGTGAATGGTGGGTTGGGATAATCCCTGGCAAATTTCCGGGCGAGATCAGCATCACCTTTTCTGGAGAGAATGATCCAATAGGCATGGTGGTGTTGGGGGCGGTCGGCATTGATGGCCGAAAGTTTTTTCAGGAGAACAGCCAGCAGATCCGTATCCTGACGGTTGGCCGCGACTAAAAATATAAGTCGGAGGAGGAAATCATTTGCCGGGTCAGCATCACTCATGGTGAGCAGTTCCTGACTTGCTTTCTGCGACGCAAGTGGATTGCCGGAAAAGCCGAATTCATAGGCTAAGTAGAGAGGTTTGATCGCCGCGTTCTCTTTCAATGCTGGGGGCAGCTTCTGATATTCAGCCAGAAATTGTTCGAGTTCCTGGTTTTCAAACAGGGCTTTGACGTATTCCATACGGACTGAGTCGTCCAGAGATTCATGAATGGGTTCGAGGAGTTTGAGTGTTTCGGAGGGGAATCCGTATTTATTGTAGACTTTGGAGACGAGGATGGCGTCGGCGGAATTCGTTTTGGCCAACTGAAGCAACCATTGCCCGAAATTGACGGCCTGTCCGATACGTTGGGAGGAATTGTCATTCTCGACAAGGTAACTGACGAATTCGCGCACCGTCTCGGTTTTGCCTGGATTTTGTTGCACGGACTGGACCCATGCATTGATGGCCTCATCGATATCGCCCTGTTCAGCGTGGCGTTGTGCGGTTTTACGCAGTTGGCTTGCCTGCATAAAGTCGAGTATGCTGCGCTTCTCCACTTCCGCCATATGAACGGGGGTGACGCGGAAAAATTTAGGGATTACGATACCGACAGCCAGGATGATGGCAGCGATCAGCATGGTAAAAAAAGCAAACCAGGCATTGTAGAGCATGAGTTTGAGGAACTTGGCGTAGGGGAATTTCTCAACCAGCTTCCCACGCCAGGATCTTTCCCGCCGTTTATATACTTTTTTCTGCTTTGAACCTGACATAATGCTAAGAAAAATCCGTCTACATCCAGATCTGAGTGGTTATTAACCTCGATTTGAGGGGTCTGTTCAACTTAAAACCACGGGTCCTGCGTCAATCCGGGATTTATCGCATGAGAGAGGAGGCAGGCGCAATGCAGGAATAATAATCGATGAGGGATTGAGGAGGTGGGACAGACACACCATCCAACTCAGAAGCGGAGGAATTATCTGTGAATCCTGAAGGATATCCGTGAAAGGAATGGGCAGGGATCGAATTATGCCGGCTGGGACTGGGGATAGATATGATAGAGGATAAGATAGACAACCACACCCGTGACGGAGACATACATCCAGAGTGGCCAGGTCCAGCGGACCACGGCTTTGTGCTTTTTCCAATTTTTTCTGAAGGCAAACCAGAAAGCAGCGAGTATGAGCGGGACAATGGCAACGGCCAGAAGAATATGGGTTGCCAGTAACGTGAGATAAAATGGCTTAAACCACACTGGTTGAGAGAAGACCGTGTGACCTGCAAAGAAGTGATAAATAACGTAGCACGCAAGAAAAATAGTCGAAGTGATGAATGCCGCGATCATGCATTTCTGGTGAGCGGCTTTATTTTGCACCTGAATAAAGTGGTATCCCAGAAGCAGGAAGATGGTGCTGATAGTATTGAGGCAGGCATTGACTGCGGGAAGAGATTCAACATTCATAGGTCAGTAATTCAATAAATGATAGCATTCTGGAGATCTGGGTTACATGGCGACGCCATGGACGAAAAAAAGAGGCCTTGTGGGAAAAAGGCCTCAGTTCGGATGAATAGGAATTCGGATTATTCGAATTCACTGAGGACATTTGCGGAAGCCGGTGCCTTGGATTTTTTCCAATC
Organism: Verrucomicrobiota bacterium; assembly: GCA_021209225.1. Lineage (GTDB taxonomy): Bacteria > Verrucomicrobiota > Verrucomicrobiia > Limisphaerales > JAJOIW01 > JAJOIW01. The sequence goes on along the minus strand of JAJOIW010000059.1, from coordinate 8,314 downwards.
AGCGAATTCCTCTTTGGAGACGACATTGACGACTCCCCGCATCGCGTAATGAGATCCGCCGCAGAGCTGGGCGCAGGTGATGGTGTAGCGGCCGATTTTATTGGGTACGAAATAAGTGGGGATACTGATACCGGGGATACAATCCTGACAGACGCGCATGGATTTCAGAGAGAAGGAGTGAATGACGTCCATGCTGCGGCAGTGGGCGATGATCGGGGTATCGACCGGGATGATCAGTTCTCCGGTGTTGATGAAGTCATCCTGACCGCGAGGGTCCTCCGGGTCATATCCCCAGGGATTGTTCACAGTGACAAGACTGGTTTTCTGGGTGCCAAAAACCCCGTCCTCACCGGCATAGCGGAATCCCCATGCGAATTGCTGGGCGTTGACGTGCACTTCGATGGCCTCTTTGCGCTGATCTTCGGTGAGGCGGTCGCCGGACGCCATCAGGTACCAGCCTGGAAGGGCGATGAAAACCAGAATGACTACTTCAGCAATGACCACACCTGTCTCCAACAAAGTGGAGATCTTTTTATTTTTAACACCTGTGTAGCTGGCTTTTGGCGATTCCACGCGGCGGAATTTGACCAGTGCAGTGACATAATAAATGAGCCACCCGATAAAAAGCACTGCCATAAAACCGTGAATCACATATATCAGGCCATCAATGTCTTTTCCGGCTTCATTGGCCAATTCAGGCATTGGGAGAAGTTTATTAACTAGTTCGTTCATTATGGTAATTATTTTAAATCTTAGGGTTGTCGCTGAGTGGATTTTTGGAATGAGACATCATCTATGAATTGTCCACAGGCCCATCAGGTGATGCACCTGCCCGACGGGCAATGAAAAACACGAATCCGGCAAAACCGGTGAATACTGACCCAAGAATTCCAAGCATGAGGAGGATTCCCACAGAAATTCCTTTGGTCATGGGCGCATCAGGGTCCCCCAGGCAGACTGGACAGGAAAATGCCTGCAGCTGGGAGAGGTGTATGATGAGGCAAGTGAGGGAGGATCTCAGAAAAAATGTCTTCATGGTGATTACAGAAAACTGATGTGTTGGAGTTTACGCAGGAAGAACCGGCCGTAGACAACGAGACAGAAACCCAGCAGGGAGGACAGAACCCCCATCACCAGATAGCTGATAGATTGGGACTGGCTGAATTGATGAATTGAATAGGCACCAAAGCCCAGCGAAAGGAGGGTGGCGGCAATCAGGAATATCAGGTGAAAGGCTTTGAGAGACATATTCTTATTTATACTCAGTTTCTATCAATCAACATGCGTGAGAAAGTGGACAAATCAATGGTGGACAGGCTCAGGATGTGAATCCGATGCCGATGAAGGATGTTGGCTGTCAACTGTGACCTCTACCATGGGTGCGTGCTGAAGATTCTGGGTTTTATTGGGTGGGTTCTGGTCCGCCCAGATAGTGAGCCCCATCAGACCAACAAAAAAGAAAAATGCGCAGCTTAAGAGCAGGTAAATAGCGGTTTTTTCATCGATAAGGTGCATGAAAAACAAGGCCACCAAAGAGGCTTTGACTGTCGCAATAATGAGACCTACAGCGATGTTGATGGCGTGACTGCCGAAATCGACATACGAAACGGCAACAGTGAGAATGGTTCCAATGAAAAGTGCCGCTCCAATAATCATGTAGGTGCGGATGTGACTCTTGATATCGTGATCGTGATCGCTCATTGCTTTGATGATAAAGGGTTGATTTCGACTGTTTCAGAGTAGGTAGAGAACCGGGAAAAGGAAGATCCAGACCAGGTCGACGAAGTGCCAGAAAAGACCACCGACTTCGATGCGGTTGGCGAGTCTGTCTGGTTCATTTTTCCACATTTTCCGGTTACAAATGACGAAGTAAGCGAGAACACAGGCTCCGCCGAACACGTGGAGGGCGTGGAGACCAGTCAGGGTGAAATAGATGGCGAAATAGGTGGAATGGCTTGGAATAAAGGCGGATGTCCGTTTGATTTCGGAGACGGGGATAGTGAGTGATTCGTGGTGTGAGTGATCGTCATGCGCGGAAGTGGATGAGGCGTGGTCTTCAGCGCCAGCGGCGGCATGGTCATTGGACGCATGGGTATCTTCACCGGGCATGCCATGGTATTTGTAAGCATGCTTGGCTTCTTTTTCGAACACCACAGAGTCTGTTCCGAGAAACGCCGCCAAGTTGCGGATTTCAGTGGTGGTGAGAGTGAAGAAGGTGATCTCAGGAAACTTAGGTGCGACTGGAGCTGGGGTGGATTTATCGGACTGACTCCATGATGAGAGGGCTTTCTGGTGATCCGCATTGAGTTGGGCCACTTTTGCTTTATAGGCCGATTTCTGTTCAGCGAGCCAGGATTTATCGAAGTGGCCGGTGAAGCGGTTGTTGGACTCCGCATTGGTCCACATTTCATAGTGGTGGAATTTGTCGTTGTATTCGACGGACTTGATACAGAGGAATGTGAGGGCGCAGAGTACGGTGAAAACCATGTAGCCCTGGAAGGCCTTGTAATTATTCATTTTGAGGCTTGCCCAGGCCATGACGATGGTGACTGAGGAAGCGATGAGAACCAGGGTGTTGACGAACCCGATGGGGACATTGAGGACGCCCTCAAGCCAGGAACCTTCAGGAGCAGTGATCCTGAGAATGATGTAGCTGGAGAACAGGGCACCAAAAAGCATAATTTCGGAAGCCAAAAAGAGCCAGATGCCGATCTTGGCATTATAAACACCAGTATCTGGACGAGGTTTGACGGTATACGGAATTTCCATGGTTATGAATGTTTGTTGGGTCAGTGGTTGATCGGAAGTCTGTGATTATTTCTTAGCGACAGCCGGTTGATGGGACGGGGATGGTTTGGCATTTTGTGGCACAAAATCGTCATCGGACTCCGGGGAGCTGTATTCGTATGGGCCGCGGAAGACCTCGACAGGGTGGGTGAAATTTCCGTGAGGCGGTGGGGTTGGAGTCTGCCAATCCAGGGTGGTTGCTTTCCATGGATTATCTGAATGGACTTTTTTACCATGGGTGATGCTGTAGAAGAAGTTGATGATGAATGGAATCTGAGCCAGACCAAGACACCAGGCGGCGATGGAAATCGTTTGGTTGAGTTCGATGTATTCGCTGAGGAGTCCGATGACGCCTCCTTCAGGCCCGACAGGTGAGGCATAGTTGGCCCCACCGTCCACCATGCGCCGGTGCATTCCGTTCAGACCCTGGAGGAACATGGGCATGAATATCAGGTTCATGAACAGGAGTGAGAGCCAGAAGTGGACCCGTCCCCAGTAATCACTCATATAGCGGCCTGTGGCTTTGGGAAACCAGAAGTAAATACCGGCAAAAAAGGCAAAGATGGTTCCCGGAGCAACGATGTAGTGGAAGTGAGCGATGACATAGTAGGTATCATGCAGGTAGAGATCGGAGTAGCTGAATCCGAGTGGCAGGCCTGTCAATCCCCCGATACCAAACATGGGCAGGAAAGCTAATGCGAAAAGCATTGGGGTATTAAATCGGATAGACCCTCCCCAGAGAGAAAGGAGGACGCAGGTCAGAATGATGACCGATGGGATGGAGATGATCATCGTGGTGGTCTGGAAGAAGGTGCTGATGACAGTCCCCATTCCTGTGAGATACATGTGGTGGGCCCAGACGATGAAGGAGAGGAACCCGAGGGTCAGGACTGCGAAGACCAGGGTTTTATATCCCCAGAGTGGTCTGCGGGTGTTGTTGGATATGATTTCGCAGATCATACCGATGGCAGGCAGGATGAGAACGTAGACTTCAGGGTGAGCGAGGAACCAGAAGAGGTGTTGCCAGAGAACCGGACTGCCACCACCGGATATATCCGCTGGTTGTCCGCCGACAATCAATCCGGAGGGCAGGAAGAAACTGGAGTCAAAAACAATGTCAAACAATTGCATCAATCCAGCCACCTGAAGCGGAGGAAATGCCAGAAGGAGGAGGAAAGCTGTGACAAACTGGGCCCAGCAGAAGAAAGGCATGCGCATCCATGTCATTCCAGGGGCGCGCAATTGAATGATCGTGGCGATGAAATTGACAGCTCCAAGCAGGGACGAGGCGATGAGGATCACGAGGCCAATGAGCCAGTATGCCTGACCGTTGGTCGGGATACTCGAGGCGAGCGGCGAGTATGAGGTCCAGCCGGCCTGAGCGGGGCCGCCCGGGATGAACATACTTCCGAAGATCAGGATGGCACCGATGAAAAAAGCCCAGAACGAGGCCATGTTGAGGCGGGGGAAGGCCATATCGGGAGCACCGATCTGCAGCGGCACAATGTAATTTCCGAAGGCGGCGAAGCCAAGGGGAACGATAGCCAGGAAGACCATGATGTTGCCGTGCATGGCTCCGAACATGTTGTAAATCTCCGGTGTCATGACGCCATTTTCACCACCGTAGAGGTCATTGATGAAGTTACCGATCAACGGGAGTGGTTGTCCTGGGTAAGCGAGCTGCCAACGCATACAGGACATGAGAAGGAACCCGAGGAGGAGAAAGAGGAGTGAGACGATTCCGTATTGGATACCGATGACTTTGTGATCGGAGGAGAAGATATATTTCTGCCAGAAGTTCAGCTCGTGGTGGTCATGATGATCATGGTGGTCATGATGAGCGTGGTCCGCTTCTGATGCATGTGTAGTGTCGTGAGCCATATTTCGAGAATTATTAAATTATTTGTTTAAAAATGTCCGGAATTAATTTTGGTGGAAACCATGAGTATGAGTTGAAACGGGAGATAAATGATCGAACTGAAAAAAAGGATGCGGGCGGATTTCCGGCCAGGCTGGATGGAAAACCGGATAGCCAGAACAACCATGGTCAGCCCAAGAATGGAGCCAATGATGAGGAATGGGAAACCCACCATTTTTTGTGAGACCATGAGGAGGGAGACCTGCACGAGAAGAAGCGAGTAGATAACCGATTGCCGACCACAGCGGAGGCCTTTGGGATCGATGGATGGGAGCATTTTGTATCCGGCCTGGAGATATTCGTCGCGGTAGATCCAGGCGATTGCCATGAAATGCGGGATCTGCCAGGCAAAGAGCAACAGGAACAATAACCATCCATTGAGGTTGAGCACACCGGTGGAAGCGGTCCAGCCAATCAAAGGAGGAAGCGCCCCGGGGATGGCACCGATCACGGTATTCCAGACCGACCTGGTTTTCAGGGGGGTGTAAAGGAAAAGATAGGATGCAAGAGTGGTCAGCCCCAGGCCGGCTGCCAGTAAATTGGCCCCGATGGCCAGGAGCAGGAAACCAATCAGCGACGTGACCAGCCCAAAGGCAATACCGAATGGCATCGAGAGGAGCCCGGTGACCAGGGGACGGCTGGCGGTGCGTTTCATCAGGGCATCGCGTTCGACCTCAATGACCTGGTTGAGGCTGGCCGCCCCGGCTGCCAGGAGGGCTGTGCCGAATATTGTGGAGAAGAAACTCAGAACCCACGGTTGCCCTGAGGAATGACCCATGTAGAAGCCAGCTGCGGATGTGAAGACGACCATGAGGCTCAGGCGAGCCTTGGAAAGTTCGACAATGGCCTGGATGACCTCTTTGGTGGAGGCAGGCGATTGGATGGATTCGATTGGAACAGCCGTTGACTTCATGCGGCACTCGTCACTGGATTTTTATCCAAAGATGGTTGATTTTGCGGAATTTGCTGGCCAGAAGTCAACGCGACTTTCTGACACGCGGAAAGACAATAAAAGCAGTGCTTGGCAAGCAGTGAGCATAGGAGCAGGAGGCACGCGCCAAGAAGCACGTGAAAAGTGGCAATATCCGCCGGTTTATTGCGCAAAACCGTCACAACACCTAGAAATACCTGCCCCCAGAGCAAGAAGAGAAATCCGACAGGGAGGATGAGCGGAATCCGGGCGTGGAGAAATTGCCGACGCATCAGAGCATGGGAGGTCCAGACCGTTCCGGCGATGACAAGGAAATAGGCAAGAAACCGATGGGCCATGTGAACGACGATGTGCATTCCTGAGATGGGATCAATCTCTTCGACGTGCTCGCGGTGGAAGTTGATTTCCGCGATGGCATTCGGGGAGATGTCCGGGAAGACCTGGCCGTATGCGTCCGGAAAAGTCGGAACAGCCAATCCCTCGTGCTGGTGGCGCATGGTGGCACCAAAGGACAATTGCAGCAAAGCAAGAAGGCTGAAAGTCAGGAAAAAGATTCCAACCTTTCTCAGGGATTGGGGATCGGCCGCAGGGGAGGCAATCCGGGTGGGAATGCGCGAAGTTCGGTAAGCGAGAATTCCCAGAAGCACGAGGAACGATTGCGCCAGGATGGCATGAAAGATTCCGATCTGTTTTTCAATGAGTGTGACCCGGAGACCACCAAGGACTCCCTGAAGGATAACAAGACCGAGAGCGACCCATCCCAGAAGTTTTGTCAGGCGATCCGTGGATTTGGATAGTTGGAGCCCAGTGGCGAGAAGGATGGTGAGGAACCCGACAAACGAGGCGACGAGGCGGTGGCTGTGCTCGTAGAATATGCCTCCTTTCCACAAGGAAATTGGGAAAAGGAACATATTATATCCGTAACTGTTCGGCCAATCAGGGACGGTCATTCCTGATTCTGTGCTGGTCACAATACCCCCCACCCCGATAAGGCACAATGTGACGAAAACCGTTAAGATGGAAAAACGGTGCACTAAAGAGTTCCATTTGACTACTTCCATTGTTCTAACGTCATTGACTGCGGGGATGTCCGGGGCGTGGATTCATTTGATGGACCCGCAGAAGACAAAGGCATCATACCAGTGGTCGGGGGGCATTCAAGGACTTTGTGAAATTTTTCACAAAGTCTTGAGTGAGGTGAAAAGCCGCACCATGTCGAGTGCGGCGAGGGCGCATTCGGATCCGCGGTTATGGGTGTTTCCGAGGCATCGGGTGCGCGCCTGTTGGAGGTTGAGGAAGTGGCCGACGCCGTGGATGATGGGCATTTGTTGGGAAATCTGGAGTGAGGCGAGGGCATTGGTGACGCCTTCAGTGACTTGTTGAGCATGGGATGTTTCGCCCTGGAGGACGACACCGAAGCAGAGGATGGCGTCTGGTTTTGGAGATTGGTGGGCAAAATACGAGGCGACGGCCGGGATTTCAAAAGCACCCGGCACCCGATGAATGTGGAGGATGCGGGCGGGATTTCTGTGCAGCACGGCCAGAGCGGCCTGGAGCAATCCATCCACTAAATCGGTGTTGAATCGGGATGCGATGATTCTGAAAGTTCCATCGACATCGTCATATTCCTGTCCCGATGAGGGAGGATGGGAATGAGAGTCTTGTTTGAGCATAGGTTGAAAATTCCGGGAGTGGTGACAAAGGACCACAACTGGGGGGATCATAAGCCGGGGTGATGGCCGGCGCCAGATCACAATGCCGGGAATCCGGCGGAGAAGTGGGGTGCTGCGTTTTAAAGGAGATGGCCCAGCTTTGTTTTTTTTGTCTGGAGATAGTTCTGGTTATAGGGATTGGGGGGAATCTGGATGGGGACTTGTTCGACTATTTCGAGTGCATATCCCTGAAGTCCGACAATTTTCCGGGGATTATTGGTGAGGAGTCTGATTTTCCGGACGTTGAGGTCATTGAGAATCTGAGCACCGATCCCATATTCCCTGAGGTCCATTCCGAAGCCTAATTTGAGGTTGGCCTCGACGGTATCGTAGCCATTTTCCTGGAGTTTGTAGGCTTTGAGTTTTGGGCCGAGACCGATGCCGCGGCCTTCCTGGCGCATGTAGAGGATGATGCCTGAGCCTTCCTGTTCGACGAGTTGCATGGCCTTGTGCAGTTGTGGGCCACAGTCGCAGCGGCGGGAACCAAAGACATCGCCGGTGAGGCATTCGCTGTGGACGCGGACGAGGACGGGTTGATCCGGATCGATCTGGCCTTTGACCAGAGCGAGGTGTTCGAGGGAATCGGTTAGGGATCGATAGAGGTGGAGTTTGAAGTCCCCGTAATCCGTGGGCATATCAACCACTGCCTCAAAAGAAATGAGCCGCTCTTTGGATTTGCGGTATTTGATTAATTTTTCGATGGAGCTGATTTTGAGGTTGTGTAGGCGGGCGAAATCCAGGAGTTGAGGCAGACGGGCCATGGATCCGTCGTCATTGAGGATCTCGCAGATGACGCCCATGGGGAGGAGGCCGGCAATTTGAGCCAGGTCCACGGCGGCTTCAGTGTGACCAGCCCGCTGGAGCACGCCACCATCTTTGGCACGCAGGGGGAATATGTGACCCGGTTGAACCAGATCGCTTGGGACAGCTGTTGGAGAAGCCAGCACCTGGATGGTTTTTTGCCCG
>JAJOIW010000173.1 GCA_021209225.1 Verrucomicrobiota bacterium | reverse complement strand
TGAGTGCCGGCAAAATTGAGATGATGCACAGATGGATGGAGTGGAGATGCAGGATGGCATGGATAAGCGGACAGATGAGTGTGATGAAAGTGTGAATACCACCGCGCCAGTCGAAGAAAAGAAACCGGGAGAGAAAAGACAGATCAAAGGAGATTCACCGGGGAATTTTGAGACATTGATGGCATTTTGTAAACGTGCCAGGAATTTTCTGCTTGGCCGGGAAACGATACTGAGGCGGCGCCATCAGTTGCATTTCATACTGATGACACGCGACATCAGCGAAAACAGTCGGAAAGAAATTCTCTATAAGTTCCGTCCCTATCCCATAGTCCACTTTGGTGTCAGTGAAGAGATCTGCAGGCTTTTAGGCATTCATAATGCGAAGGTCATCGGCTTCACCAAGGGGGGATTGAGTCAATCCTTGTATCGATGCCTCAAGTCGTATCGGATTGAAAATGTGGAAATGCCTCCATCCGGGACCACCGGACAGAAAGCCGATGGCCAGGAGCGCCGCCCAGGATTGAAAAAGAAAAAGGGAAAGAACCTGGGGACAGACTCACCTGAAGAAAGCTCGCTCAATGAATCAGCAGAATCCTGAATGGGAAGACAGACTGGACCCGCGGAGAAATTGAATATTCAGGCAGTTCATGGATATTTTGAACGATATGGCTGGGAGGGGATGCCCGCCATACCTGTGGAGAGTATTCCCCCGTATGGCGTGGGAGAAGCCACTGGTGGGGTCTGCATAGCTGTCGTGATTCCGGCGTATGATGAGCGTGGCACGCTGGAGGTCGTGGCGAATTTATCAGGCTGCCATCCGCCCAAGTGTCAGGTGGAGATTATTGTCGTCATCAACTTCTCTGAAGGAGCCGATCAGGACATACAGCTCCGCAGTGAGCAATCATACTTGGAACTCAGAGACTGGGCGGAAAAATCCACTCACACCGGATTCCGACTGAGCATACTGCGTGCATATCACTTACCGGCGAAAAAGGCTGGAGTGGGACTCGCCCGTAAGATTGGAATGGATGCGGCAGTTCATGCAATCTGCCTTGATCAAAAGTACGGGCCGGATAAGACGCTGCTGGTTTGTCTGGATGCTGATTGCCGGGTGGCTGAAAATTATCTGGACGCCATCTATCATCACTTCATTGAAAGCCACCCGGAATCCCCTGCCTGCAGCATTTATTATGAGCATGAATGCCGGGATCATGAGCACCAGCAACATCAGGAAGCCATATGGGCTTATGAGCTTCACTTGAGGATCTATACAAATCTGGTTCGACAGACAGGTCTGCCATACGGGTTCCACACAGTAGGATCCAGCATGGCGGTGCGTGCCAAGGACTATATGAAGCAGGGAGGAATGAATGTGCGGCAGGCGGGAGAGGACTTTTATTTCCTGACGAAGTTGATGAAATGCCCGGGATATACACGGCTTCAGAAAACGACTGTATTCCCATCCTCCCGCATATCGCATCGGGTGCCATTTGGAACTGGGCGGGCGATGTCTGAAATGGTTCTGCCCTGCCAGGAGGCAGGAAGGATCCATCCACCCTTTCTGACATACTCGCCAAAGCCATTCAGGATTGTCACCGATTGGGTGGCTGACTTCATCCACCTCTATGAGAGCGGATATCACTCAGGAATGGAATTGCACCCGGAATTTGCCAACTATCTTCAGAAGACAGGATTTTTCCAGACCATGGACCAGATCCGCAACCGGAGTCGATCCCGGGACATTTTCCTCAAACATCTGCATCATGGCTTTGATGCCTTCCGGATCATGAAATGGGTCAATGAAGCGTCCAGCACATGGTGTCCGAGGCAGCCAATACATCGAACCATCCATGAAGGGTTCCAGATGCAGATCGGGCCAGGACAGGGTGCGGTGGGCGACATGGAGATACGGGATTTGTTGAGATGGGTCAGAGATATGGATCGGGCACTGCCGGAAGAGGATTCACCCATCTAAAGCCCAACAAGGAGGACGACAATGAATATCAAACCAAGCGCCCACTGGGATGGAAGCAGTTCTCTTCTGCGACCATTCAGAATAGATAAACCCAGGAATGAAAGGAACCCAAGGGCGATACCATGGCTGATACTGAAGGTCATTGGGATGAGAAACACGCAGAAAATGGGGGGGAAAAATTCCGCCAGATCGTGGGATGGAACATTGCGGAGAGATTGCAGCATGAGCACGCCAACCACAATCAGGACAATCGCTGTCGCTTCAGGTGGGATACTCAATATGAGCGGGCTCATCCAGAGAGAAATAAGAAAACACAAACCAGTGATTATGGATGCCAGCCCGGTTTTCGCTCCGGCTTCAATGCCGGCGCAGGATTCTATATAACTTGTGACCGGGGAGGTTCCGAGCGATGCCCCTAGAGCTGTTGCGGCGGCATCAATCCTCATCAATGGAGCAGCTTCCGGCCAATCTCCCTGAGCATTCATCGCTCCGGACCTCTGGCCCACAGCCATCAGTGTCCCGGTGGTATCAAAAGGATCCACCAATAAGAAGGTCATCACCGCGCTCAGATACACTCCCGGGTGAGATAAACAATATGCCCAGTCAAACTGGAAAAATATCGGGCCCAGAGAATGAGGCACAGAAATGACCACTTCAGGAAGTGAAGTCATGCGAGACCCGGCATCCGTGCCCGGCAGAAATAGTCCCATAACCGTAACTGAACTCATGACCAGCAATAAACTGCCCGGCACCCGGCGGGAGACCAACCAGACCCCGAATAACAGACTGACCAGAACAACTCCAAGAGAAGAGGAAATGTCGCGATGACCAGCGACAAATGTGACGGGATCGGAGACAATGATGCCCGCGTTCTTCAAGCCCAAAAACAGGAGAAAGGCACCAATTCCCGCGCTGATTCCCGAGCGCAGGGAGGTTGGAAATGCTCGAAGAATCTGCTGGCGGAGTGGAGTCATCGAGATGAGAAAAAACAGAATTCCACTGGTGAAAACCACGGCTAAGGCAGCCCGCCATGGCATACCCGCAGCGCCACACAATGTGAAAGCGAAATAGGCATTCAGCCCCATCCCGGGGGCCATGGCCAGAGGCACATTGGTCAAAAGTCCCACAGCGATAGTAACAAGGCCAGTCACCAGAGCCGTAGCCGTCACTAATGCGGCTTTATCCATTCCAGTCTGGGAAAGAATCGATGGATGAGCCGCCAGAATATACGCCATGGCAGCAAATGTGGTCAGGCCACCAAAAATCTCATGGGAGAAACTGGAACCACGGGCATGGATTTTAAAGAATTTCTGAATGGGCTCGCGCATGATTCACCGGGGGTAATCGTTGCACAGACGAATGAGCCACAGGGCCGCAATTCCCGGGGATTCTCCGGGGCACAGGATTTACCGGAACCTGGGTCCAGAGGGAATTGGGGAACCTATATCGTGGCGGGAATCATCCGTTTCAAGACCGGAATTTTTCAACTCCTGGACTAATGTCTGAACGGCGAAATCGATGTGTTCACCGCTGCTTTCCGGCGGTTGCTCACCTCCGACATGGGGTTTGAAGATGCGTTGGATGGGCGAACGCCGCGAGGGCACATCGTAAACGTTCCAATAACGCAGGCGCCCGGATTTTTCCAGCATGGTGGGAACACGTCCGAATTTCATTTTCATGATGGGTTCGTGTTCATTTTTGTTGAGGACGATGACCAGCTGGGAATTTTCCAGATCATCCACTTTGAGACGCTGTGGTTCTTTGGCAAAATGCTCGACCGAGTCGAATCCTTTGGAGAGGAGGAATTGAGCCGCATCGGGGGATAAACCAGACAAACTGCCTCGCTCAAATAATCCACGCGATTCCGCATCCCAGGCCAACGCGGCCCGTAAGGCGTGATCATTAAACAGAATTTCAGCCAATCGACTGCGGTAGTAATTTCCAGTGCAGACAAATATGACCTTGTTATTTTTTATAGCGCCCATTGCAATGACATGGTTCCCTTCCCTTTGATCCGGCAGATTCCCGCCGATTTGACCCATGGGGTGGCAAGTCTAACACTTTTCAAAGATCACGGTCAACTCATGGCTTCATCGTAATATGGTAAAGTGATAACCCGCCCATCGCTGCCAATCTTCAAAGCAGGACAGGTCATTTCAATTGGGATGGCTTGATATGCGGAGCCATCCAGGAGCGGAAAACACACTCTCTCTCACAGGCTCTGGCGACAACGCATCTCGAGCAGGGCATCCATAGGAAGCGACCACAATCCACCAGCATCCAGCATGGACTTGAACAGGACAAGGGAAGCCACGGCGTCAAAGCAGGCATCATGATAATTCCACAGAGGGCAGAGCTGGCGCACTTCACCATCCAGACGGAATAACCCAATTAAAGCGCCGAGTGAATAGTCTGACAAACCAGGGTATAAACAGCGGGCCATATCCAATGTGTCCACCCATGGACCAAAGCGGTTCAAAGGGAAATTTCCGAGGAATCTTTTTTCAGTGGATCCGTTGTGAGCCACGATGACCCGCCCGGACAATCGTTCCCTGACCGGGCTCCAGAGTTCGGACCATTGAGGCGCTTGAAGCAGGTCGTCACAGGTGATCCCATGGACCCTGGCCGCCTGCCAGCTGATGGGGCGGTCCGTGGCAATATATGAACGGAAAAAACTGCCCGTCCAGAATCGATTGCCCGATCATGAGGGCAATCCCGACCTGAACCGGAACGTCCGTATGACCGGTCATCTCCCCCGCAGATTCAAAATCGATCGCGGCAAATTCATAAGCCTGGATGGGTCGTTCCATAGAGCGCGTGCGGAATGAGTCCAGCGTGAAAATACCTGCTGAGTGCAAAAAAACTCAACAGTCGCCCCATTGTGGAGGATGGCTTCCATGAAGGCGGAAAACCTTTTTCAACCTAAGAGTAACTTTTCCGTATCCCTCCATGAGAGACAGGCATCGGTGACCGAGACCCCATATTGTAACTGAGTCAGATCCGCCGGTATAGACTGGCTCCCAGCTTCAATGAAACTCTCAATCATGGCGCCAAAAACAGGAGATGACCCAGCTGACGACGCCGCACGCTGAGCAAGAATATCGTTCCAGACCACAGGTTGATTCTCAGGCTTTTTCCCCGAATTGGCATGGGAACAATCCACCATGATTCTCGGAGTGGCACCTGACCTCGCGATGGCGGCGGCGGCCTCATCGATGTGGTGCTTCTGGTAGTTTGGTCCGCTTCGTCCGCCGCGCATGACGAGATGGC
>JAJOIW010000187.1 GCA_021209225.1 Verrucomicrobiota bacterium | reverse complement strand
CATCGGCGCCGGCGCGTTTGACGAACTCATCCGGGACCTTTCCGACAGCCTGGGCCTTACCGTCTTCATGATCACCCACGATCTCGATAGCCTCTACGCCATCACCGACCAGGTGGCGGTCATTGCAGACAAGAAAGTGGTCGCCCAGGCGCCTGTCAGCGAACTGGAAACGTCGGATCACCCCTGGATCCAGGAGTACTTCCTGGGCCCCCGAGGACGCGCCGCGGCCAAGGCCGGCGCGCGAGGACACGAGGCCTGACCCTGGAGAAAAACGCCAACTACGCCCTGGTCGGCCTGTCGACCCTGATCCTGTTCATCGGGCTCGTGATCTTCAGCATCTGGCTGGCGCGCGTCGCCTTCGCCCGGGACTACGACGTCTATGACATCCTGTTCCAGGGTCCGGTCCGCGGCCTGACCGAGGGCGGCGAGGTTCACTTCAACGGCATCAAGGTCGGCGAAGTGACCGACATCTCTCTCGATCGCACCAATCCCAGCCGCGTGCTGTCGCGCATCCGTGTGACCTCGGATGTGCCGATCCGGGTGGACTCCTACGCCACCCTCGAGCCGCAGGGGATCACGGGCCTGAACTATGTGCAGATCACCGCCGGCACCCCCACCCGCCCGCTGCTGAAGGAAGCTGCGCCCGAGGGCAAGGTGCCGATCATCCAGAGCCAGCGGTCCACGCTTTCGGATCTCCTCGAGGGCGGCGGGACGGTTCTGTCTCGGACGGTGGAGGCGCTCGACCGCGTGAACCGCGTGCTCTCGGATGAGAACATCCTCACCATCAGCGCGGCGGTCTCCGACGTTCAGGCCGTCACCGCCGAACTGCGAGAACGCAAGGCGATCATCACCGACGCCCAGGCGGCGTTGCAGAATATCGCCGCGGCCGCCGAAGAGACCCGGGCGCTGGCCGCGAGCACCAAGGACATCGTCGACACCGACGGCCGGCAGGCTATGGCCAACCTCAGCGAAGCCGCCGCCGAGACCGAGGCGGCCGCCTCCGACCTGCGCAAGATGCTGGGCGAGCTGGAGGGACCCACGTCGGACTTCGCCGCCTACGGCCTGCCCCAGATCACGCGTGCCGCCGAAACCCTGCAGGAGGCGGCGGAATCCCTGACCCGGCTCAGCAATGAGGTGAGCAGCGACCCGCGCAGCGTGGTCGGCAAGGCGCCGGCCAAGGAAATCGAGGTGAAGCCATGATCGCGCCCCTGCGAACGACCCTGGCGGCCATGGCCGCCCTGGCCCTCGAACTGGGAATTCACCCGATTATTGATTGTCCAGCTCAGGGTTATACCCCAGTCGATTCACTCAGCCCCATCCACGACTACCAATTCAATTATTACAGGGAAAGAGGCCAGGAGTGGTTGGGACATGGCCCGATTGACATGCCCACAGCTCTCGCTGAATCATCCAATATCTATTTTGCCAGGCTTCTCACGGAACATATAAAGGCTCCAGCCTTTAACGACCTCGTGGATCGGTTCCACTGGAGGGATCCAGTCACTCTATTTCAATCCAGGGATAAGGATGGACGTGAAATGATGATTCGACCCATAAAGATCGACCAGGCACATGCCAATGATCCCTACGCTCTTGCCCAGATGTCAATCGGCCAGGGAACGCTGCTGGTCAACCCGGGGCACATGTTATTGCTCGGGGTGGCCGTGGCCAATCACGGTGTCATCGTCAAACCCAGAATCCACCTCCTCGATCCACCCCGGAATCTGCGCCGGGTTTTTACCGCAGAAACAGCTCACCAGCTTGCTCTCATGATGAGTGGTGTGGTTTCGGATGGAACCGCCTCAAAAATCCAGATCGAGAACCTCCCAGTCGCAGGAAAAACCGGCAGCGCCCAAAATCCACGCGGCGATTCTCACGGATGGTTCCTTGGCTTCGCTCCCGTTCAAAATCCTAAAATCGTTGTCTGCACACTCATCGAAAACGGTGGCTCAGGATCGTCCTCAGCTCTCCCGGTCGCTAAACAGATTCTCATCGCCGCGCGCAAACTCGGCTACCTCTGAAGGAAATATTACTCTCCCTCTATTCCTCAGGCCTCGTCTGCGTCTCTCCCAGCAATTCCTCGGCAAGCTCATTGAAATCCTGCATGCGCGACCGCAAACTCAAAACCATATTCCCATTGAATTCAGGAATTCCCCGGATAATTTCTGAAGCTTTCTGGATGCTCATTTCCCGAATCGGCGGAAGACCAATCTCCTGAATTCTTTCCGCCACTTTATTGTTATATTTCTCGTGAATCCGCGAAGCCATCAACAAACTTCCCTCCGCCTGCTCATCTTCTCCAATGGCAAAATAATAATAAAATTTTTGTAAGTACCCCTCAACCAGCAAACGGGCCCGATTCGGATTCAAATCAGCAAATGTCACCACCCGCTCAATAACAAAATTGTCCAAACTCACTCCCGCCTCCACTGCCTCAGGGTACATCTCATGCAATTTCTCATAATACCGGTTCGAATCCACTAAATTATTATGCGTGTAAAAATAGTATGTGGCATCCTCCAGAAAATTCCTGTGCGCCCGGCTTATATATTCTTTTTTATCCGGTGTTTCACGAATCAGATCCAACATAATCTGATCCACCTTATCCGCCACCGCCAGGTTCGGTCCATACTCCAAAGATTGATTGCCCGGGTTCACTATCAGCCTACCACGATCCAATACCGCCTTCATCGATTGCCATATCGCCCGCTTCAACACAATATTCCGATCCCGGCATTTCTCCAAACCCATCGCCGCCCAGTAAATAGCATGTGAATCAGTAATCCGCCAATCCAGTGGACCGTATATCTCATTCACTTTCTTCATGAATGCCGGATCCATCCGGTGAACCTGGACAAGTCGCTCAGAACTCCGCTTTTCCTCAGCATTTATCGGGTCGATGAGATTATCCAGTGATGCATACCTCATCACATGTTCATTGAATTCCTGTGCCCACACCTCCTTGAAATAATAATGGGCATCGTCAATCTTCTTGCCCATTTTATCATGAAATATCCACGCTAATTCCTCATATAGAATGGATTGATTCGGGTTTATCGGAATGGCCTCATCTCTCAATAAATCAATGCCACTTTCCACCCATGACCATCGATCTTCCGCACTCTTGAAATTTCTTGAAATATTGTAAGACATATTCCAGGCAAGATGCTTCCATACATGTGCAAAATTTGGCTGCAACTTGGTTATCCAATCACTGAGCTGGACCAATTCAAAATATTTCCCGTCTATCTGAAGCCTGTTTGCCCGCATCCACAAATAATTGGCAATCAGTCCCCGAAACCCCCCCAGAGCCACAGTGGAAAATGCCAGCAATGGAGGTGCGTTCTCCAGCGCTTGCACACGTGTCAAGCCTGCGTCCTCCCGGAGTCTGTTCATGGTCTCCTGGTTCCATCCCCCTGTCACCACCATCAATATGGCCAGTATCCCCAGTATCAACTTTTGGATTGCGCTCATTCAAATATCATCACGACTTCGTTTGCCCTGTCGCCAGTTCCCGCTGCGAAAAAATCCCCATGCCGGCCAAAGACAATAGTCCGGATCCAACGAGAATCTGTCTGAAAATTGTTCCTAACATCGCCTGCATCGATATACTTCGTCCCTCAGTTAAAAACTCAATCGGTGAGACAACGAACATCTCCCGCAGGACTCCAGAAAAAAAAACGGAAAACCGGCAGCATCACCCGGTCCAGTTTCCTCACCGCGTCAGGTGGTCCGTCCGTCTGCTCTGTGTTCCCCAAAGTGTTTTCCAACAACACTTCCTGAATAAGATTGCCAGACGAAAACAGCAACATGGCACTCAACCCAAGAAATGTCGCCACTGGAAAGGACAGAAAACTCGACGAGAACAGTCCCAAAGCCCCCAATAACCCCATCGCACACAGTAATATGACCATCCCACGAACATAATTCAGCCCAAAACTCCCGTCCGGAAATAAAAACTCAAGCGGTTCCTCAAGCGGAAATATCAGCGCCATGTCATTAAAATTACGACACTCGATTCGGAAAGGCTCATTTTCCGGTATCACTCCAGCAGGAATACTCACTTCGTGTGTGGCATTTGCCGCCAGATTCACCTCGCTCCTCCATCTTTCTTTGCCATCTCTTGTAGCCACGACCCACATCACTTTGTATGTCGCCCCCCTTTGGAATTCCACGGCAAAAAATCGAAACTTGATATGCGTCACTCCTTTGCTGACCCGCGCCTGCTGCCATTTTGGCAAATCAATGTTCCACCAGCGCATATGTTGCGGATTGACCACCTGATCCATCATCAGCACATCCTCTCCCACCTTGCTCCGCACATATTCCTCTCCCAACTTGGCCACCTCTTCCTTCTTCATCCTTTCCCGGAAGATCGCTTCAATTTCCAGGCTTCTGTCCGCCGCGGGCTCCGTCACCGACGAGCGTGATACAAGGACTGTTTCTTTCAACCGCCTCTGTTGTTCCTCACTCAATCTTCCAGCATGGTAACTCAGTGAAAAATATATCACAGCACTGCACACTCCCAACGCCACACCATTAAACGCCATCAATCCCAACCACTTTCCCAGCCAGATCTCCCACCTCTGGATCGGACGCACCGTCACCAACTGCATCTGACTCTCTTCAATCTCCCCGACTCAATAACCCGCACCCAAGCCACAGCGTCGTCAGTCCCATCACCATCACCACATACCCCAGGGTATACGTCAGATATACCTGCACAAATCCCTCCGCCGACCCATTGTGCTTAATACCCTGTGGTATCCCCAAAACCCCTATCAGCAATACCACCATCACCACCAGACCCATTCTCATTCTTATAAACGACTTCATCGTAAATCGCTGCACCGCGTATACCCGCTTCATCCCACACTTATACCACATCCCCCAAACACCTTGCACCGAATTATTATTGTACCTGGTACTTTAACTCGGCTTAATAATTAACGTACCTGGTACGTTGACTCTGAATCAAATTTCTGTAGTCTGGACGGATGAGAATTCGGCGCAGTGTATTGGTTGATTCCGGGCGGTCGCAGGTTTTCCACGTGATCAGCCGGGTTG
Organism: Verrucomicrobiota bacterium; assembly: GCA_021209225.1. Lineage (GTDB taxonomy): Bacteria > Verrucomicrobiota > Verrucomicrobiia > Limisphaerales > JAJOIW01 > JAJOIW01. The sequence goes on along the minus strand of JAJOIW010000187.1, from coordinate 23,354 downwards.
TGGATCGACGGATTCTGTTTGAGAGAGAAGAGAAGGAGAAAATGCTTCTGATTTTGAGGCAATTGGAGCTGTTTTCCGGGGTTGAGATGCTGGCGTATTGTTTGATGGGCAATCATTTTCATATATTGATACGAGTGCCCGCTAAGCCGGCGGAGATTTCCGACGAGGAAGTGGAGCGAAGGATGAGGTATATTTACAATGAGGAGAAGCTCTCAGAATTTGAGGAGCAGATTCGGCAGCGGGAATCGTCGGGATATGTTGGATATCGGTCGATTTTTTACGATTTGATGAGGAATCGAATGTTTGATTTGTCGAGTTTTGTGAAGGACATGAAGTTGAGGTTTTCGAAGTGGTATAATGCTGAGCATGAGCGGGTTGGCACCTTATGGGAGGAGCGATTCAAGAGTGTCCTGGTTGAAGGAAAAGAGAATGCCATGATGCGGGTCGCGAGTTACATCGAGTTGAATCCGGTTCGGGCGGGGTTGGTGAGTGATCCGGGGGAATATATCTGGTGTTCGTATGGGGAGGCCGTGGCTGGAGGTGTTCGAGCACAAAATGGAATTATTCAGTTGGCCTCAGGCAGGGGAAGTGACCTGAGTTGGGGGGATGCTGAATGCAACTATCGGACCAAATTTCAGATGCGAAGGATGCCGAAGCTTGGGAGGAATGGGGGGGGTATCCCCACCTCCTGAGAAAGGAGCTGGTCATGATTCAGAGGAACCGGATCAGCTGGAGACCACGCGCTGGCGCACATTCACACGCGGGTTAGTCATTGGAAGCCATGAATTTATAAAGAAGTTTTATCAATCCCGTCTTGGGTATTTGCCGCCGAATCGGAAAATTCTTTCTTATGAATTCTCCTGGTATGGGGACGATGAGCTTTGCACATATCGAAGGATGGACAAGTGACCATGATCAGATGGGTGAAATTCAGCTGAGATAAGCTTTCCTTGATTATTAAATGAATGTCTGACTAGATAGAGAGCATGAAGGCCACTTGGCCCAATAAATCTGAAACTGGAGAAACCTGGGACGATCATGAAGACGGGCCGGGCGCGAAACATTTGAGAAAAGATCCAAAAGTTCCATTTGTGCCATTTATTATCGCTGACGTTACCTTGTTGGCGATAGCTTTTGCTGTTGTTCTTCAAGCGGGCAAGCCTATTGGTTTGCCTGAAATCCTGCTGGTTACGGTCTGTTCAGTTGCCGGTGCGATGTTCATGACCTACCCATTCCGCAAGCAGTTTGATCTTCAGGTCCAGGAGGCGAATGCTGAGCGCCTGAATTTGGCGGTTTGTCGGCTCCAGGCGGTTGAGAACTTGGCGACGCGCATGGAGTCTGTCACATCCCAATGGAATCAGATTGAGAAGAAAGCCGAAGAGAGTATGGATCGGACAGAAGATATCTCCAGAGATATGATCCAGGAAGCTCAGTCGTTCCGGGAATTTTTAAAAAATGCCAGTTCGGAAGAGGTACAGCATTTGAAGTTGCTGGTTGATAAACTGAAGAAGGCTGAAAAAGACTGGCTTCAAGTGATTATGGCGATGATGGATCATTGCACGGCGTTGAAATGGGCGGCCACCAAAAGCGGCAACCCCAATTTAGCTCAACAGATCTCAAATTTTCATTTTCAATTGTGCGAAGTGGTGCGTCAGGTGGGTCTGACCCTGCATGAATCCCATGCCGGGGACAATTTCGATGAAGAGCTTCACCAGGTCGGCGAAAGCAATGGTCAACAATTGAACCTCTCCAATGCCGTGATCCGGGAAACGAAATCCGTGGCGATGAAGTTCCGGGGAGTGATAGTCAGGAAGGCACTGGTTCTGGTGGAATCTGGTCAACCTGCAGGGGGAAAACCAGGAGGGAAAATGGAGGATAAAAAGCCGGAAATTGATCGGACAAATGAGCCCATCCAATCATTCGGAGCTGCGGAGGTTGGCAGTCGTAAAAAATTGAGTCATTCTGACCAGGTGGCTGACAAGAAGACTTCCCCCACTGAACAGCAATCATTCCTGTAGATCCATTGCGGTCAATCTTGAGGTGCACCACATCAGCGAATTGCTGGGTGAATAATCAATGACTTATCCAATGACTGTTTTGTCCGGCGTGCTTTGATCAGAACATATGGTGGTATATAGTGGCTTCTGCGTTGAAATGAATTCAGATCGGCATTTGAGTCAGCGTGGCGTGGCTCCAGGAGGTCCTCAATCGTGAAGCCCTGGCGACAAAGTCCACCGATAATGCATTCCCACCGGTGAAGAAATTCAACAGTACCGTATTCTCTGTGTTGAGAGGCGGGTGAGGCGGGTGGAGGTAATGGGCCAGACCGATAATATGGTTCCGTGATCAAATATCCACCAGCAATTGGTAATGGGCTGGCTTGAAGAGACATGGGTTGTTTATGTTGGGAAATATAAAGCCCCTCGGGTTTCAGTACTTTTGCCACCTCCCTGTATACTTGAATGATATCCGGCACATAACATGTGCTCACTGGTTGCACAACAAGATCAAAATAAACGTCTGGAAAAATGGAAAGATCCTCCATAGTGCCATGAATGGTGCGAATTTTCAGATGGTAGTCTTTAGCCATAAGTCGATCCTTGTTCAACATCTCCTCACTGACGTCCAATACAGTCACCTCGGCGCCCGCTTTAGCATAAAGCACACTTTGAAGCCCACCGCCAGATGCCAGGCACAGGACTTTCAGACCATTGACATGACCGTTGAGCCATCCCACAGGATCTATATGTTTGATAGGATCATTCAAATGGTCGGGGTGCACACTTCGGGTATGAGATTTGCCCTGGATGACTCTGGCATTCCAGGCTTGCTGATTGATTTGTAAATGAGGTTTTTCTTGATTCATTGTCCAGACTGCCTAACCGGATATTCTCCTGTTTTATAATAATTCTGGATGGGAGGATAGTGATAACAGGCAAACATCTCTGATGTCAGGGGCAGTGTGCGATAGCACGTATCCGCGCAGAGTAAACTTATCTGACATGTCCCTTCGTTTCATTGGATTGTGCAATTCAGGTCAGACCATACTTCAACCTGGATGCCATGAAGTAAGTGATCCTTTGCCTGACTCCTCATGTCCGATCTCATTCCGCAATGAATGTGGGCTGATTCCTGCCTGAGAGAATGGATCTGATTCATGATTCTGAGTGGCCAATGACGCGGCTTGGAATCCCGACACTGACAGGAAACATGCCTTTTAAGGGGGATTTTTTGTAAATTTTATTGCAACTTGCTACGATTTTGTCTGGCCAAGTGGAGTGAAATATCCAAATATTATCCAGAATTCACAAAACATGGTTATGAGAATAGGCATAGCTTGGTGGTGGGTCATGGCCATGTTTTCCATGACGTTCAGGTTCTTATGTTGGGCCACATGTATTGCTGATCCTGTAAGGCGTGTTGTTGCGGTATTGACTATTGTGCTGATTTCCGGGGGTGAAACCTGCCAGGCAGATGAGGGATTTGAATTGGTGACTGGAGATTCATCCGGCATTGATCATGTGAATGAAATTCCGGAGCCCAAAGTGCGGATGAACATAAACCTGTCGAATGGGAATGGCGTGGCGATCGGAGATTATGATGGCGATGGGTTGAACGACTTATATTTCACCCAATTGTTTAATGGAAACAGGTTATACCGAAACCTGGGAAACTGGCGCTTTGAGGAAGTGAGCCAACCAGCAGGAGTGCGGTTGGATGGACATATGTCGACCGGATGTGCATTTGCCGATTTTAATGGGGACGGTCGAATAGATCTATTTGTCGGGAGTTGTGGAAATGGATCCAGATTATTCATGAACAATGGGGATGGGCGATTTATTGAAGAGGCGCAGGGAGGAATATTTGACAATCCTTATGGAACCACATCGATTGCGACAGGCGATCTGGATCATGATGGGGATCTGGATATTTATGTTGCCAACTATGGGGCTCAATCCCTGCTGCGCATCGGTGCTCCGATACGCATACGCTGGGTGAATGGAAAACCTTTGATTCGTGGTGTGCACTCCAAGCGGCTGAAAATGGAAAATGGCCAGATTGTTGAGTTGGGTGAGCCCGATATCATATACATCAACAGGGGCGATGGCAAATTCAGTCTGTCAGGATTGGATTCCGGAAACTTCAGGGATATGGATGGCCAAGTTATGAATGAGGCGCCATGGGAATTCGGGCTTGCCGTCATGATCAGGGATTTCAATGGCGATGGATTTCAGGATATATATGTTGGCAATGACTTTCATGATGTGGACCGATTCTGGATCAACAATGGGACGGGAGTGTTTCAGGAATTGGATGCGCGGAAGTGGCGTTCCATGAGTCGATATACCATGAGTATAGATGCTGCCGACATCAATAAGGATGGTCTATATGATATTTTCACATCTGACATGCTGGAAGTGGGCCATGAAAAAGTCATATCCAGCAACTACCAACCCTTGTTGGAAATGAAAAGAGGCGGAAAGCATATTGAGCAAAGACAGAACAGCCAGAATTCACTGCTTATAAATCATGGGAATGGCTATTATGTTGACACAGCGTTTGCGGGTTCTCTCAGTGCGAGTGGCTGGTCATGGGGGGCGGTATTTCTGGATGTCGACCTGGATGGCTATGAGGATCTGCTTATCGCCACTGGCTATTACACGGACATGTATCATTTGGATAATGCTTATGAAGATAAAATGCGGAGAAACCAACCATTATTTGGCCCGATTTTGGTCCCGAACAGAGTATTCAGGAATAATCATGACAATACCTTTACGGATTATTCAGAGAAGTGGTCCTTCGACAGTATGGCCGTATCCGGCGGGGTAGCGATGGGAGATCTGGATAATGACGGCGATCAGGATGTTGTGGTGGTGACCATGAACAATGAACCCACGGTTTATCGAAATCTCTCCACTGTGGACCGGATCCGAATCCAGTTGGAAGGGGCAGGGATGAATCGATTCGGCATTGGTGCTGAGATTGAGGTGCACAGTGGAGGGATTGTTCAGCGGCAGCATATTTTAGGTGGCGGACGTTATATGTCGAGTGATGCACCTGAGCGGACGTTTGCCAGATTGGATCCTGGGGCAATGCGGATTACGGTTCGCTGGCCAGATGGGCTCGTGACTCACACTGAACATAACGGTGAAGCTATGAGTAATATAAAGATTCGTCATGCCGATGCTATTGTGCGGCAGCGTCCGGTTGCCGATGAGAATAAGCTGAGTTTATATAGAATTGAGGGAATTTCCGGAGCACCCATTGCTCAAAGGTTTCAAAAAGGTGAAGACCTGGTTTCGGTTCAGGCATGGAGTACGGGTCCGTTTCTTTGTGGGGGAGATTGGGACTCCGATGGCGCGTGTGATGTTATATACAGTGTGGCCGATAAGCATGGATTTGCCATGGGATCGATAAAAGTTGTGGATGGGAAATATGGATGGAGCCCTGTCCGTATTGAGTCACCTGATGGGCAGGTGGCTGCGGGACAGGAGGTTCGTGCTGTTCTGCACATCGGGAAAGACAATCGGGGTGGCACTCGTTTTCTCATGGGTGGATTGCATGGGTTGAGTGAGTGGGTATGGGGTTCGGATGGGATGCAACGGGTTCGGGAAATACATGATGAGCCTGTGGCATTTCTGGCAATGGGAGATTTGGACAATGATGGGAATCAGGAGGTGGTGCAAGTGCCTTTAATATCCTGGAGTGGTGTTGACAAGCCGGGTGAGACACAAATATTCCGGGATCAGAAGGGGGATTGGCGCCTTATGGGAAGTATTCCCACTCCCTGGCCTGTGGCCGGTATTGCTATTGCCCGATTTTTTGAATCATTCGGGCCAGGGGAACAAGTGATTTTCGCTTCCCGGTTTGGGGGAATCAGGATGTATCAATACCAGGCTCACGCAAAAGATTCATTTGAACTGAGAGATGTGAGCGATCAGGCAGGCGTCCGTCACTTTTCAGGTCTATGGCACAGTGTCTCGCTTGGAGACTATGATTCTGATGGGCGGGTGGATTTGATCCTGGGGAATGTTGGCATCAATCATTTAGCTGCTGCCGGCCGGCATATTCATCGAAAACTCCACCATCTGATTGATCAGGGACAGAAAACCAATAAGTTTTTTGAAAGTGTTCATAATATGGAAACCAACCGGGAATTGTCACTTTTCAGCATGAAGGAGGTAGCAGAAAGTTTTCCTCTGATTTCCAAGAAATTCGGATCCCATAAAGCTTTTTCTGAGGCCTCGGTCCATTCCATTCTTGAAGCATCAGGTATGAGCGTGGTGGCTGAATATACCGTGAAGGATTCACGTTCCCGCATACTATGGAACAATGGAGATTCATTCTCCGAAGCTATCCTGCCCAATGAAATTCAATGGACTACATTGAATGCGGCACATATTGTTCAAACATCCAAAGCTAATGAACATACGATATTCATTTGCCAGAATTCCTCTGATTTTGCCTCAGATGTGAAACGTCAGGATGCAGGCATAGGTCTGGTTTTTAATATTTCACCCGATAGGAAAGTATCTGTTGTGGGAGCTGAGACCAGCGGAGTCTATGTATCCGGTGATCAAACCGGGTTGGTTGTCCATGATTTCAATCGTGATGGCAAATCAGATATCCTCGTGGCCAGGCCGAATGAGCCTGTTGTTCTTCTTCAGGCTCAATAAGGGGGCTGACCAATTTTCCTCCGGATAGAATGAGGGACGCACCAGGAAATCTGATGCGTCCCCACTACTCATTTTTCCTCTGGTTATAGGGGAAATTCACTGTGATTGAACCAGATTCATAAAAAAGATTTTATCATGATCGGATTCTTCGATCCGTATGTGAAATGAGTCTGTTGGCTCATTGAAATTGATATACCCGATTTGAGTCCATGAATGAAGATCCGCAGACAGTTTCAGATCGTATGATGATGGGGTCTGAGCCCCATTACATTGAATGACTATCATTGTGGATTGAGTGACATCCCGACTCACCTTCAATCCGGGAATGGTGCGGATTGTGGGTTTATTTGCATTGAGTCGAACGTGTGCTGCTGATGGATTGCTCTGCTTTCTCATCGTCATTCGCAAGCTCAAATCCGGCCTTTCTCCGGATTCCAATTCATTGCCAGCATTTGACAATCGGGCATCAAAACCAATCTCCACTATAGTGGACGGTACATCCTCCAGTGGGCTCTGAATTCCATAACCTGTGAATCTCATAAGTCCTGGAAAGTATTTTAAGGAAATGGCGCCCTTTATTGGATTCCCATCCAGCGATAATATTTCGAGTTTTTGGAGATTGGAGAATATGGAAATTTCGTCTATGAAATTATATGAAACATCCAGCTTGGACAGGGATGGAAACCCATGGCTGAAATCAAAAAAATTCAGGGAATTCCTGGAAATATTGAGTGATTTCAGCTTGGGCAGATTGTTCAGTATTGAGGTATCATCCAGTATGATCGATGGAAGTGTGATTGGATTCCCATCTGAATGGGTCAGGATGCCTTCAAATGACAGGGAGGACAATTGATGTGCATATTGAAGTCCTTCCAGGCTGCGGATTGGGCTGGTTGAACCGCGAGCTGCTGATCCAGCATCGAGGTCCTTCAGATGAATCAAGTCCCCGGTCATCACCCCTCTTTCCGCCGGAATGGATAAGGCAATGCGAATGGCTCTCTCCAATTCATCGTCCGGAAAATGAACTTCCATCCCTCCTGCATTGATGGGTATGGTCCCTGTCCACACTGTTGCCAATAAAGTGAAAATCAATGATTTTGTCGTCCTGGCTTTTTCCATTCTTCTCATTTTCTGACCTTGATTCTCTGCCCTGAGTAGATCATGGATCGACAAATCCAAAGTCCGTGTTAGAAAAATTGCCAAAAATGCCCACAAAAAAGACACATCCCCCTATTTGATACGCCTACGTAAAAAAAAATAAAATTGGGTTGAATGGGGTGGAATGGGGCCTAGTCGAAGGAAGTGAACATATGAAATTCAAAAGAAAGTGAGAATACTATGCACACAAAAGAAAGAATATTGCGGGCTGATGTTGGTATGATGAGCAAAGGCGTTGATCGGCGGAACAAGCCCATTTTTATCTTATTGGCGATGGGTTTGATTGGAGGGATGGTGGGTCAGGCGGAGGCGGGAGACAGGGAATGGGCGACGGCTGGCAAGGTGCTGGCGGGGGGTTGTCGCTGGGGCAGGTGATTACGGGATATCATTCAGGATGGGCGGTATCGGGAGGGATGTTTTAGTGATAGATAGTGGAGTGAGCAGATGTCGGGAGACCGTCAGAATAGTGGAGCCCGTTCCAGTGGTGTGTCCACCGCCTGTTGTTGTGGAGCGGAGAGTGATCTGTCCGCCACAGCCTGTCATTATCGAGTATGCCCCTCGGGCATGTCCGCCACCGGTTGTGGTTGTGCCTTCTCGCGGATATCCAGGAGGATATGTTGAATATTCAAGGGTGATTCCTGCACATCCTCGTCATGGACATGGACATGGACATGGACATGGTCACGGTCACGGTCACGGTCATTCAGTCGATCGGAGACATTTCCATCCGGGTCCGGAATATTCATACAGGCGATGATCCTACATTTTGACGGAAAGAATCCTGATTGAAATGCTCCATTGATCCACGTGATGTGCCTCTCATTCGTTCACTGCGAATGGGAGTTTTTTCCTTATCGCTGGAGATACGCAGCGGGGTGACTTTTCTGGATGCTCCGGACAATCGATTTGAGGAGATTCTTGTTGATGGGCTGTTTATTTATTTTTTGATCGGAGATGATTGGGATCGTTTTTTGCGGATACGGGGATCGGGTTGGAAGCCATGGATGTTGGGAAGTGGGTGAGGAAATGATTGGTTGCGGCTGACTTCTGGTCCCGGGTGGTTGGGTTATGTGCTTGTGGGATAACGATTCCTTTTGCGAGTCCGAAGATTCCAGCCACTAACAAGGATCCAAATAAGATTTTTCTCACAGTATTCATATGTGACATCCTGAGTGTTGATTCACAGTGATCGCCAATATCCGGAACTTCCGGGTTCCTGAGAGGTGTATCGGCATGTCATATTTTCAATGAATGGGATCCTGAAATGGGACAAATGGAGGCCTGTAAAACAGTTCAACCAGGATATCCTCACCGTGCTTGGGGTGGCACCAGTGATCGATGATTGCCACACATGACCCATCTGACTATTCTGAACTGAATTGGCAATGACATTGGCTATCAAGGCAGAGAATCTGCACAAATCATACGGAACGAAAAAAGCGGTGCGGGGGATCAGCTTCTCCATTCCCGAAGGATCGATCTATGGATTTTTGGGTCCGAATGGTGCTGGTAAGACATCCACATTGCGGATGCTTCTGGACATAATCCGGCCTGATTCAGGATCGATAGAGATTCTTGGCTCGCGATCCATTGCCACAGTCCGGGGTCAAATTGGATATTTACCCGAAGAGAAGGGGCTATACAAAGCCATGAATGCCGAATCATTCATGACATACCTGGCCACTCTCAAGGGAATGTCTGAGTCTCAGGCGCGGAGAAAAGCGCGGGCTTCTCTGGAGGAGTTCGGATTACTCAGTTATGCGCGAACGAAATTGGGTGCACTCTCCAAAGGGCAGGGTCAGAAGATACAATTTCTGGCCGCGGTGCTGCACGACCCGCAGATTGTCATTTTTGATGAGCCATTTTCCGGACTCGATCCGGTGAATCAACAGTCTCTGGAGCAATTGATTATCCGATTGGCACGAGACGGCAGAACCATCGTTTTCTCCACCCATGTCATGCAACATGCCGAACGGCTCTGTGATCAGTTTCTGCTGATTTCTGAAGGGGTTAAAGTCTTTGATGGGACGCTCGGCGAAGCCCGGAAGCTGTTGAGCCGGAAAGCCTCCATTGCCTCATTTGATGATGCTTCAGTTTTAGCTTCCATGGATGGGATTCGCTCATTAATTCCTCACCTCCCCGGTGCAGCATCCGGGATTCTTCCGAATGCACCACGTCGTTGGGACATCATTCTGGAAAAGAATATCCCGCTGCACCAGATTCTGAGCTTCTGTATGGAAAAGCACATCGGTATTGAACATTTTGAATATGCCGAACCATCCTTGCACGATCTTTTTATGCATATTGTGGGCGAATCCACGAAAATCAACAGTCAGATCCCATCCAGATCATGAGAAATGCCTTTCTGATAGCGGCGCGTGAATACCTGGAGAATGCGAAAACCAAAGGTTTCTGGATCAGCATCATAGCATTGCCTGTGGTTTTGATGATCTCACTGGCAGCTCCTGCATTCCTTCAGGACAAAGCACTTCCGACCCGGTATTTCGTAATTATCGACCCGGCACAAGCCTTTGAACCCCATCTCGTTCCCGAGATTGAGAATGAATATCTGGTGAGTCTGAATGCTGGTTTGGAGGGGTATCTGATAGAGCATTCCCTGCCTGATAAACTCGCACAAGCGCAGGATGAACTGAAAAACTGGTCAGTCAGTGCGGATGCCGGAAAAGCAATGGTCGATCTGACTCCATACCTCAAAGCGGGTACGCCGGAATTTTCGCCACCTAAAAAGCCTTTTGAGCTGGTTCCGCTGCCGGAATCGGTCCGTGATATTCAGGATCCGGAGATGATTATTGAAAAGTTGCGACCCGCGCTGCGGGGAGAGTCCCTTTCGCTGGAATCCGGCGTCGGGGTGCCCCTGTTTGCTTTGATTTATTATCCTGATCCTGAAGTCAGTCCGGAGGCGCCGATTCAATACTGGTCGTCGAACCCTGGGGAGGATTCACTTCGCCAGAAGGTGGAATCTGTTGCCAACCAACTGGCACGCACACGGGCATTTTCAGCATTGGGGATGGATATCAAGTCCATTGAATCAACTTTGGCAATTCAGGTCCCGTTCAAGGAATTTGATGCGCGCAAGGACAAAGGAGAGGAACAGGTCAGGCTGACGGATAAAATCAGGCAATGGGCACCAAGCGCGTTTGTTTATTTACTCTTCATCTCTTTGTTTGCTGTGATGCAAATGCTTCTGAACAGCACTATTGAGGAGAAATCCAATCGCCTCCTGGAGATCCTGCTTTCATCGGTTCGGCCCATTGAAATCATGATTGGAAAGCTTGTGGGTAATGGGCTGGCTGGATTGACCCTGGTTGGCGTATGGGTTCTCCTGCTGGCTGGGTTCGGAATATTCCGCCTTCAGGGAGATTCGGCCATTTCCGATAGCCTGTCCTCAGCCATTACCTCCTCAAATCTGATCCCAGCCTTTCTGCTCTACTTCATTCTGGGGTTTCTTCTCTATTCCGGGCTATTTCTTATGATTGGGAGTTTGTGTCAGACGGTGAAAGATGCCCAGAGTTATACGGGGTTTTTCATGATAGTGATGATGGTGCCCCTGATGACGATGTTTATCATTCCACGGGACCCCAATGGAGTATTGGCGGTGACACTTTCCTGGATACCGTTCTATACGCCGTTTGCCATGCTGAACCGGCTCAGCGGAAATCCCTCAGTATGGGAGATCATCGGGACGTCGATCCTATGCCTGGTCACGATCGCCATCATTCTTTTCTTTGCATCCAGAGTTTTTAAAACTCCATTATTGCCTCCCCACCCAGCAATAAACCGACCCACAAATCCTGAGGGGAGGCGATTTTCCGGCATTTTCCCGCTCAGGAAGATGAATGGCGGTGAAACTTTTTTGACATAGGACCCACATCCACACTAGTTTAAAGCACTAGAAACACGGGCAACCAGTGGCTTTTGGCGAATGAATCGTCGTCCGGATTCGGCTGGTTGTTGAAGGTGCCAACTCGAATGACCCAATACCAAGAAAATAAATTCACCAGACGCAGCGTTTATTTGAAAAAGCGTCCATATCGAAAAATAATCCCTTCTGCCAATGGCATGGCTGTGGTTTGGCTGCCGAAGTCTCAAACTCCAACAACTGGCCACAGGCTGCTGATACGTCTCGCATCTGGGTTGAATCCATCGACTCATCAAAACCTGAACCGGCAGCACCGTATCGTTCTTTCCAATCGGGACATGATTCTGGAAAAGCCAGAAGAGGTGATTCCTCCAGCCATCAATCCTGATGATTGGGGGATCTTCGAGGACCCTCTTCTGCCTCTGGGTGCCTGGAATGTCCAACCAGCAGTGACGCAAAGCCCGGTCCAGCGAAACCCTATCCCGCAGGATTCCCCTCCAAAAACAATAATTGCTGAAAAGACAGCTCCAGTCCGACCACCAAAACCAACTGAAGCACCCAAGCCTGATGTCCAGGTTGCACCGGAAAGCATCGGGAAAAAATCCCATGAGTCGCCAAGTCCGGCCACGCCTCCGGCTCCAGTGATTGAGGTCCCGGCAAAAGAAATCCCGCCGCTGGAAAAAGTGTCTCCTTCCCCGGTGAGTTCAGGTTATTCCGATCCACACGTGGATCGCCAGGGGGGCCTCATTGGGTTTCTCTCCAGAATATTCAAAAGCTGAAGCGCAGAGAGAAGATCAACAGACTGCAGAATGGGAGACGATTTATCTTCCCCCAACGGATAGAATGGGGCTGGAAGATCCTCCATCGCCTCCATCAGTTTCATGGTGAGTGGAGTAGGGCACGGCTTGTTGACACACAGGCTTCATTAATAAGCCAGTTTCAATTTTCCATGTCTCCTTAGGTGCACACTTTCCAGGTCTGACCGACCCAATGTGCGGAATCTTATTATGCTCCCACCATTGGATGTCCTGACATCAGGGTGAGTTGGGACATTAAGTTGATTGCTTCGAATCCCTGGTTCAGAGCACTTTCAGAGGACTTCGTTATTCCGCTTTTTCAATTCGTTGTTTATTCCGCTGCGGGAGGCAATGAGGGATCCCGAAATGACAACGCTCAACATAATAGTTGAGATGAAAAAGGTCAGGTTTTTTTGCCAATATCCCAGGATCACCCACAGCATGATAATGATAACAAATACCACCATGATGGCAGTGTGAAGTTTTTTCAGCGTGCCCAATTGAGACTTGAGTGCGTCCGTGCTCATTGAGCTGAGGTCTTTTTTCTCTGCCATATAATCTATGTATTCAAATTATTTCCAGCGCATTATTCAGCCATCCGGTCATGGGATGAAGTTGAGTCCTGCGCAAAATCCTCATCGGTGAATGCGGTGACTTTATATAACTGGCATAACCATGGCAAGGGATTTTCTCCCCATTTATAAAGATATTTCAGATATGGGGAATCTGAGTCGCCGGGGAGGTGCTGTGATGCTCACCAGCACATGAAACTTACCTGCAGAATATCTGTAGTCTGCAGCCAGGCAGACATGGAATGATCTTCAAGATGAAATGAATAGTTCATTATATTCACATAAATATTTTTATTGCCTGATGGAGCATGGGTTATTCAGTGTATGTTATTGGGCTTGGACTGGAGTCGCCGGAGCTTTCTCCATTGGAGCAGATCCATGAGGAGTGGGTTCTGGCGCGGACTTTATGACATTTATCAATTCGAGTATTGGATTGGCATCGGCAGGTAAGTCGGTGACTGAGATTCCGGGGACGGGCACTTTATTTTTGATCCCAAATACCTGCACAGAAAGGTAGCCGCCGGAACCGGAGGATTGAGTGACCACCAGGATTTCCTCGACCTGATCTCTGTCAAGGTCTGCGCGCAGGACCTTCAGGATCGTTCCATTTCTTGCGTGGATTGTGCCGGACAGAAAATCATCTGTCGGTGCCTGGGGATTTGCACCTGAGTAAAGACGCACGCTGTAACTGCCAACGGAACGGGGCTCAAAATCGCCTTCGGCCACGACAATGGTTTCACCGGATCGAATTTGGATTATCTGGATAAACCGTTCCATCCCCGTGGCCGTGAGGAAGCTTACTGGGATCAGGAGAAATGCCAAAGCCCAGGGGATATTTTTCATCATTTTCATATTGCCAGTTTCGTTTCAGGAATTCTGCGGACTGATTTGCGGATCGCCAGCGGAAAATGAGTTGCCTGATATGAATCTGGCGCGAGAGCGACGAGCGTGGGATGTTGCCGGATCAAAGGGAATGGCTCACCTGGTTGAAGCAATAGCATCAGAATCGATGCTGGTACCGGTTCACATCAGACCTTCGTGGTGAGCATATGGCTGTATTTGTTTCTCTGTTGGAGAATTCATTCAGGACACGCTGCCCTGCAGTGAGTGGCGTGGACAAAAGAGCCAGGAAGTTCAGGCAGGGCAGGAATATCCGGGCAAGCCTTTTAATTCTCCATAATGTATTCCTGATGGTGAGGACGATGCGGTCCTTGTGATCGGAGCGGAGCTTGAATGAGAAGTCCGCCTATTCCCGTCCGTGTGAACAGACCCCGCGCGAACTGGAACTGATGAATTCCAGCATGTGAATGGCTGCGGGGGATTTAAACCTGTGATAGGCACGCGGCAATTTCTCCTGCCAGGGTTCCGGAGCTATAAAAAGATAGCGATAGAGTTCTTTGAGTTCGGATCTGTCGGTGGCTGAAAACCCATGGCGTCTGATGCCAACTGAGTTCAGGCCACAGACATGGTTCTGCCGGGTGGCCATGCAATAGGGGGGTAAGTCTTTGGAGATGGCGGATCCGCCCTGCATCATCGCATACGATCCCACCCGCACAAATTGATGCACCATGGTGTTGCCGGAGAAAATGTTGTGATCGCCAATCTGCACATGACCGGCAATCAGGCAACCATTGACAAAAACATTTTTATTCCCGACCTGCGAATTATGCCCGATATGGCTGCAGGCCATGAATGCATTTTCCGAACCGATGACGGTGTCTTCGGCTAAAGAATTGGATCGGTGAATGGTGACATGTTCGCGGAATATGTTGCCGTTGCCGATGCGCAGGCGGGTTTTTTCCCCGCGGAATTTGAAATCCTGAGGATCATCGCCAATCACACAGCCTGAGTGGAAACGATTTGAGTCACCGATGATCGTGTTTCCCAGGATGTGCACGTGTGGGCCGATGTGGCAATGGGCTCCCACTGTGACCCCTGACTCAATGATGGAATAGGGTCCGACGCAGGTTCCTTCGCCCAGTTCGGCATCGTGATCCACGATAGCTGTTGGATGTATTATGTGCATGAAAAGAATTTAAATCCTTGAATCCCACCCAGTCTCCTCACCATCGGAGGCCGCCTGAGCTGAATAAGCCAAGATATTTTAGTGATTTTTTCCAATCTGCCGATAGAATTTGGTGAGTTTCCAAAACTTCGTGGAGAAGTGATCAATCATGATTGAGAATCATAATTTATTTCGCATGGGGCCAGTCCGGTTGGTTTTCGGGTCGCTATGGATATTTGTCCTGCTGGCAAACCTCAATTCTGCCAGTTCTGCAGAACCTGTTTCTTATAATGATGTGATTCGGCCGATTCTGGCCGACCACTGTTTCCAGTGCCACGGGCCGGACGAGAAAACGCGCAAAGCCGACCTGCGGTTGGATCAGAAAGAAGGGCTTTTTGGTGCCCATGGCAGCCGGGAAGCCACGGTCATACCAGGTGATGCCCAGGGAAGCGAACTCGTCCTGCGCATTTTTCATGACGACCCCGAGGACATCATGCCGCCACCAGAAACAAAAAAGCCACTCACCGATTCTCAGAAGTCCATCATCAGACAATGGGTCCAGTCAGGCGCTCCCTATCAGGATCACTGGGCGTTCATGACTCCAGCCAAACCCACTCTCCCAAATCTGGTCGCTTCCCCGTTTCTGCAGAATCCCATTGACCATTTTATCGCTGAGAAACTTGAAGAGTTGGGGCTGAGTCCGTCACAGGAAGCGGATAGATCCACATTAATCCGCCGAGCCTACTTCGACCTTACCGGGCTGCCTCCCACCCCCCAGGCTGTGGAGCGCTTTCTCAACGACTCTGACCCACGGGCATATGAGGCATTGATTGATGAACTACTGGCGTCGGAAAGATTTGGTGAACGCATGACACTGGCCTGGATGGATGCGGCCCGGTATGGCGATTCCAGTGTTTTTCATGCGGATGGGGTGCGTCACATGTGGCCATGGAGAGATTGGGTTATCCAGGCTCACAACAATAACATGCCTTTCGATCAGTTCACGGTTGAGCAATTGGCTGGGGATCTCATTCCCAATGCCACCACCTCCCAGAAGATAGCCTCAGGATTCAACCGCAATCATGGAACAACCGATGAAGGCGGCGCCATCGATGAGGAATACCGAGTCGAATACATCGTCGACCGTGTCAAAACCACTTCCAATGTCTGGCTTGGACTCAGTATGGAATGCAGCCAATGCCATGATCATAAATACGACCCGATCAGCCAGAAAGAATACTACCAGTTTTACGCCTATTTCAATGTTGCCAGTGATCCGGGAATGCAGACCCGGAACGGCAATACGGCTCCACTGGTTCAAATATTCTCTGAGTCTCAAACCGAACAACTGCAGGGTATCAGATCCCGCATGGCCACGGTTCAAAAATCTCTTCAGGACAGGGAACCCGATGCGGAAACAGTATCGGCATGGGTGAATTCACTGGCGGATAAAGAACCCAAACCACGCCCCGGGTTGGGTCCCTGGTATCAGGCGGGTCCCTATTCCGCCGCGAACCAGACCGAAGCATTCAATAAACGCTTTGGCGCGGAAAAGTCGGCTTCCATCGACACCAGCAAGCCATTTGGTCAGCAACCCTGGACGCAAAAAGATTATGCGGATGCCACCCCTGTCAATCTGGAACTTCCGGACAATTCAGCGGTCTACCTCCACCGGACCATCCAATCCCTCAGCCAGAGCCAATGGACTGCTTCACTGGGAAGCGATGACGGAATCAAGCTCTTTCTCAACGGCAAAGAAATCATGGGGACGAATAACTCCCGAGCCGTCGGACCCGATCAGGACAAGGCCCTGTTGGATCTGGTCGAGGGCACAAACCATCTCCTGCTCAAGATTGTCAATGGTGGTGGCAACTCCGGATTTTATTTCGACCTGCGCGAATCCCCACTTCCGGAGAATGTTCTCGCAGCAGTTCAGAAGTCTCCAACCGAGTGGAACCAGGACGACCGTAAAGTCATCCGCTCGTATTACCTGGATAACATCTGGGAGGAAGGCAAATCCCTGCGGGATCAACTGCGCACTCTGCAGTCGGATGAGAAGTCCATCATGGACTCGGTTGTGACATCCATGGTCATGGGAGACCAGGATTCTCCCAGAAAAACATACGTGCTGGATCGAGGGCACTATGCATCCCCGAAGCTGGAGGAGGAGATTCTGCCCGGAGTCCCAGCGGCCTTGCCAGCTTTGCCGATGGATGCGCCCGCGAACCGGCTTGGTTTAGCCCAGTGGTTGGTTGATCCGGCTCATCCATTGACGGCCCGCGTTGCTGTGAATCGGTATTGGATGATGTTTTTTGGTGATGGATTGGTCTCCACCGTGGCGGACTTTGGAACACGCGGAGCTATTCCCAGCAATCAGAAGTTGTTGGATTGGCTGGCTGTGGACTTTGTTGAGAGTGGTTGGAATGTCAAGAGGTTGATCCGGCTCATGCTGACGTCCGGCACGTATCGCCAGTCCTCCCACGTGGCAAACCACCACCGGGAACTCGACCCGGAGAACCGGTATTATGCCCGATCCCCCCGATTCAGACTGGAAGGAGAATTCATCCGTGACAATGCACTGGCTCTGAGCGGGCTGCTCAACGACAAGATAGGCGGTCCCAGTGTCAACCCATACCAACCGCCAAGAATCTGGAATGAAGTCTCACTGGATGGAAACCTGTTTTACAAACGCGATGATGGTGAAAAACTTTACCGAAGAACCATGTATACCTACTGGAAGCGGTCGGCTCCCAATCCCAGCATGATTACCTTTGATGCCCCGACCCGGGAGAAATGTGTCATTCAGCGGCAGCGAACCAACACACCTCTGCAGGCACTGGTGACCATGAACGATGTCACCTTTGTGGAAGCTGCCCGGGTGTGGGCGCAGAACCTGATCCTTTCCATGCCGGATGCCTCGTTCCGTGAGCGGCTTGATCACGCCTTTGTCATGTCGACAGCCCGTCCAGCGGATGAATTGAGACAGAATCTGCTGGAGGACTTATACCAATCCCAGCTGGCACATTTTCAAACCCACCTCACCAGCGCTGAAGAGCTCATCAAGGCCGGGGAATATCCACTGGCAAAAGACATCGATCCTGCGGAGCTGGCAGCCTGGACAATCATCACATCCACCATCCTCAACCTCGATGAAGTACTGACCCGGGATTAATGCTCCTCACTTATACATATCACTCAATCAACAATTTATTTCAGCACTATGGACTTACCGATTCTCAATGGACACGATCTTCTCAATCGCCGGCAGATGATATCTCTGGGAGCCCGTGGGTTTGGCGCCCTTGGACTCGCCTCGATTCTTTCTCCCGAAATCCTCCAGGGATCCATGAATCCCTCAGAAAAACGCGATCGATTCGGCCTGCTTGAAAATCCGCATTTCAAGCCCAGGGCCAAGCGGGTGATATATATATTTTTCTCGGGTGGTCCGTCGCATATTGACATGTTTGACTACAAGCCGGCCATGAGGAAGCTTCATGGCATGGAGCTGCCGGATTCCATCCGCAATGGCCAGCGGCTTACGGGTATGACCTCCGGACAGTCCTCCTTTCCATGTGTGGCGCCCATGTTTGAATTCAAGCGTTTTGGGCAAATGGGAACCTGGGTTAATTCCGACCTGTTGCCCCACATCGGCTCCATAGTCGATGACATTTCCATCATCAAAACTGTCAACACCGAGGCGATAAATCACGACCCTGCCATTACTTTCATCAATACCGGAACCCAGCAATTGGGTCATCCCAGTCTCGGTGCCTGGCTCAATTACGGATTGGGCAGTCCGAACCGCAATCTTCCCGGGTATATTGTGATGATATCCAAAGGTCGCGGCCAGGTGCAGGCACTCTACTCCAGGCTGTGGGGGAGTGGATTTCTCCCCTCCAAATATCAGGGGGTCAAGTTCCGCAGTGCTGGGGAACCGGTCCTGTTTCTCAGCGACCCAGCCGGAATCGATCGATCCTCCCGCCGGGCCATGCTCGATGCCGTGGCGGAAATTAACCGCTCGAAATTCCAGGAAGTGGGCGACCCGGAAATTGAAACCAGAATTGCCCAATATGAGATGGCCTTCCGCATGCAGACCTCTGTTCCCGACCTGACGGATGTTGCCAGCGAACCGGAGTCGATACATTCCCTTTACGGACCCGACGCGAAAAAACCGGGGACATTTGCTTATAACTGTATCCTGGCGAGAAGGATGGCCGAACGGGGAGTTCCATTTATCCAATTATTTCACCGTGGATGGGATCAGCATGGGAATCTTCCGTCGCTGATACGGAACCAGTGTCAGGATATTGATCAACCTGCAGCGGCTCTGGTGCGGGACCTTAAACTCCGGGGCATGCTTGATGATACGCTGGTCATCTGCGGCGGTGAATTCGGTCGCACCATCTATTCTCAAGGCAGCCTCACATCGGACAATCATGGTCGCGACATCATGGTCGATGCTTCACCATGTGGATGGCGGGTGGGGGTGTGCGCAAAGGGTATGAACATGGAGAAACCGACGACTTCTCCTACAACATCGTGCGCGACCCAGTGCATATCCGCGATTTCAATGCAACCATCCTCCATCTCCTCGGAATAGATCACGAAAAATTCACCTACAAATACCAGGGACTGGACCAGCGTCTCACTGGTGTCGAACCCGCCCACGTGGTCCACCCAGTCATCGCTTGAATCAATTCGAGCCCATTTCCCTCCATGCGCTAGGGAAGGACGCATCTTGATATCCGGGCTGGCGGATTGGTGTCTGCGGCAAGCTGGATTATTGAATCACCAAACAAGTTGGGTTGATGAAAGGCCCGATGGCGGTCAGGCCAGGATGCCGGATATCACAGATCCATTGGAAATAGGGAGCGGCCGGTTATTGACGCCCATGACATGGGTATGCGGGTCAATGCCCAGAAGGTGAAACAAGGTTGCGGCCAGATCATCGGGAGTCACCGGATTTTCAGCCGGATACGCGGCGTGGTTGTCCGATGCCCCATAAACAAATCCGGATTTCACCCCCGCTCCAGCCAGCAGCGCTGTATAACAATGAGGCCAATGGTCGCGTGAGATATTCGAATTGATCCGGGGAGTTCTTCCAAATTCTCCCATCCAGACCACCAGAGTTTCCTCCAGCAGTCCACGTCGGTCGAGGTCTGTGAGAAATGCGGGTAGAACCTGGTTGGTGAGGGGCAGATGGTACTCATTGACGATCTCATACATGCGGGTATCGGAAAATCCATGTGTGTCCCATCCACCATCCGTCCTCGATCGACCGCCAATACTGGGGGAAAAATAGACCGTGATAAATTTGGATCCAGCCTCCACCAGACGGCGTGCCAGAAGGCAACTTTGACCATAGGGAGTCAGCCCATATTCCTCCCGGATGGCTTGTGGTTCACTCTGGATATCAAATGCTTTCCGCACATTTTCAGAATGGAGCATGGCCAGGGCCTTATCATAATATTCATCCATGCCTGAGACCATGGCTGACCGGTCGAGTGCACGTGAGGAAGCATCAATATATTTCTGCAGTTCCCGGCGGCTCATCAGGCGGTCGAAACCTATCGATTCTGGAAGGGACAACTCAGGAAGCCGGAAGTGACTGGATGCAGGATTTTCAGTGATCAGAAATGGATCATGTTTTTTTCCAAGAAAACTGGCGTGCTGGCCCGGCGTTGCCGATCCATCGCTGATGACATACGGGAATGAGACTGCGGTCGGCATGGGGTGCCGATTCGGGGCCAGTGCATCCACAACCGGGCCATACCCTGGATAGAGTTCCAGAGTATCCTTCAA
Organism: Verrucomicrobiota bacterium; assembly: GCA_021209225.1. Lineage (GTDB taxonomy): Bacteria > Verrucomicrobiota > Verrucomicrobiia > Limisphaerales > JAJOIW01 > JAJOIW01. Next base: position 2,460 of record JAJOIW010000187.1, on the reverse strand, counting down.
TCGTATGTCATCAACCGGTGGACGATGCCCAGTCAGTGCATAATACCCCGCCGAGTTATGGTTCACCATGTCGTGATGCAGACTGCGTATCAAACAGACCTTGTCCATCAAAGGTGCCATTCGGTTGAGATTTTCACATATGGGCATCCCCGGCACGTTCGATGATATCATCGACAATGGTGACCGAATGCCTGAGGGAGCGTCCGGCTTCATATCGAACATGTCAATCTGGCTCGGGCCGCCCCATTGGAAGAGAAACACCACGGACTTCGCCTTGGGAACAGTGGCGATGGGCGAAGCAGATTGGGCCTGCAGCATAGTTCGCGCATTGAGTCCAAGCAGGCCTAATCCACCGAGCTGCAGCCATTGACGCCGCGTCAGATTGGTTGCCGAGAAGTTCGAGCATTGATAGGAGTTTCTTTTTCTCATGACATTCGGATGATTGTGGGTGGGAGGGTGGAATCAGAACCGGAAAAGCATTTCTTTGGAATTGATGAGCGCCCAGGCTATGTCCTCCAGAGCCTCTCTCTGGCTGGATGCCTGTGAAAAATATTGATTGAAATGATTGGACTCTCCGGGGTCTGGTCTGCGTGAGATGAGACTGAGAAAGAGGTTTTCAATCATGGTTTCTGAGTTGTCATGGTGTGCCAATTGCTGTTGCAGCAGGTTCTCCGGGTGGGCGACGAACCGCTGGAGGAGTGGACCATTCACCAACTGGAATGCCTGAGTCATTGTGGGAGTGCAGGTTCTCTCCTCATCCGTCGTCAGAAGCCTCGCTGGCCTCCCGAACAGTTTCAGAAATTGATCCGCTTCCGATGGCGCACGCGACCTGGAGCGCACCGCCTCAACTCCAGGAATTTCTATCGCCTGAGTTTCTGGAGCATACCCATTGAACCGAATCGGGACCTGCATAGCCATGCTCAGAGAATCGAGGATTTGTTCGGCGGTCAGACGGCGTGGAACGACCCTGGCATAATTCACTGGATCATCCATCTGATTGTCTTCGAATGGCATGGACGACCGCTGATATGCATGGGAGTCGACGATGGCTCCAATGAGCGGCTTCAATTGGAAATGGTTGTCGACAAGGAATCGGGTGAGTGCATTGAGGAGTTCCGGGTGGCTTGCAGGGTTGGTCGACCGGAAATCGTCCACCGGGTCCACCAATCCCCGACCCATCAGGTGAGACCAGATGCGGTTGGCCTGGACATGAGCAAATTGGGATTGATCCGGTGAAGTGAGCCATTCTGCCAGAGCCCGACGTCTTCCCTGGTCGTCCGGCAGTGGGGTGGTGTTGCCCAGGACTGCCGGAGCCGCAGGTTTTCTGGTCACCGGGTGCAGGACAGAAAGTCCGGGATTATCGAAGACGATCTGCTCCCCAACAAACTCGTGTTGATCATTGCTGTCGCGCCGGCGGTTTTCCAGGATGCGGTAGTCAACAGAGGCAAACGCAGCCGCCCAGGAATAATAATCATTCTGCGACCATCGATCGAATGGGTGATTGTGGCATTCAGCGCATTGTAATCGGGTTCCAAGAAAGACTTGAGCGATGGCCACGGATCTTTCCGCCGGAGATCTGTTTGCCCGGTAAAAATTTGTGGCCGGGACTTGGTAGGTGCTTCCTGATGAGGCAATTATTTGACGGGCCATCTCATCCAATGGGGTGTCATTGGCGAGGCACACCTTGAGCCATTGATGGAAGGCCATCACACCCTTGCGATCGAGCGACCGCTCCTCAATCTTCAATAGGTCCGCCCACTTCATCGCCCAGAAGGAGGAAAACCGATCTGTCTCCATCAATTGTCTCGCAACCAGTCTTCTTTTGTCGGGATCTGGATTTTCAATGAACGCCGAAATCTCCTGGGGCGAGGGGATTGTTCCGGTGAGATCCAGAGTGACGCGGCGCAGTAAGTCCGATCGTCACAGAGGGGGGGCCGGAACCTGCTTCATTCGTGCCAGTTTCTGATGAATAGGCTGATCGATGAAATTGCCCTCCTCCCAATCTGAGGCAACATACTCGGGCCGGTGGGGAATAAAAATGAGAGTCAAGGGTATCTGCAGATTCAGGTAACGTATGAGGATGGTGGCCTCACCTGCTGCCTGTGCCTGTACGAAGCCGCTGGATGATATGGAGACGATGGGATTGGAGGTCTCGTAAACGGCCATTTTGGAAATGTCCCTGACAGATCCATCGATAAACTCCGCTTTGACAACGAGTTGAATGGATTGCTGTGGATATTCGATAAACTGGGTTTGGTTGGGTTCGACAATTAAGGATATCAACTGAGGGGACTCATCCTGATCGTCGACGGCTCCTTGTTCAATCCATTGGGCCAGTATCTGATAATACTCAGAATTTTTATTAAATCGCTGGCCTCCCTGATGTGGGATCTGGTTGATAGCCTTGCTCAGGAGCAGGCTCGATTCCGGGTTCCATGGATGAATGCGGCGCCCCTGATA
>JAJOIW010000111.1 GCA_021209225.1 Verrucomicrobiota bacterium | reverse complement strand
AAAAAGATGGGGCCAGTCTGATGTTCATCGCAGCCGATGGACAACTCCTCGGATGGATCGCTCTCCAGGACCGCGTCCGTGCAGAATCCAAGCAATCATTGACCCTGCTTCGCGAAGCGGGAATCCGGCGCATTGCCATGGTCTCCGGCGATCGACGCCCCGTGGCTGAAAAGTGGCGGCCGAAATCGGGTGTGAGGAAGTGGCGGCGGAATGCCTTCCTCAGGACAAGGTGGATTTCGTCCGGGCCATGCGTGACAAGGGATTCAAGACAGCGGTGGTGGGTGATGGGGTCAACGATGCTCCCGCCCTGGCTGCAGGCGATATCAGTATCGCCATGGGGGCGGCTGGATCAGAGGTCGCCATCAATACCGCAACCATCGCACTCATGAATAATGATCTCCGCCGTATCCCGTTTCTCGTGCAACTCTCCAAAAGCACCAGAGCCATTATCAATCAGAATTTCCTCTTTGGGATCTTCTTTATTTTTGTGGGTGTTTCCTCTGCAGCATTCGGCTTTATCAATCCGATAGTGGCCGCTGTTCTGTATAACGTGGGGTCATTGGTTGTCATTTTCAACAGCGCCCGACTCGTCCGTCAGGGAGAACACTTGGAACCCTTCATCACCACACCAGAAGCGGAATCGCCTGCACAGCGATCCACAGTGGAATCCCAACCGCTCGGCGCCTAACCTTACAAACCCTCTGCATCTATCATGGTTGAATCCATTTCCCAATCGAAACCAGCACCTGAGACCTCAGACATAGTCGTCTCAGTTCGCGGACTCACCAAGGTCTTCAAGGATTTCTGGGGGCGCCCCAAAGCCCGAGCTGTCAATGATGTCAGTTTTGAAATTCACCGGGGTCAGATTTTTGGTCTTCTGGGTCCGAATGGTTCGGGAAAGTCCACGACTGTCAAAATGCTGTTGGGACTCCTCTACCCGACCCGCGGCCACATCGAGGTTTTCGGACATTCTCCCCGACACGTCCAGACCAAATCCCGCATTGGCTACCTGCCCGAGGAATCCTACCTCTACCGCTACCTGGACTCCAGAGAGACCATAGACTTCTTTGGTAGTTTATTTGACCTGCCCAAGGACGAACGCCAGCGTCGATCGGAGCAATTGCTCGAGATGGTCGGGCTTAAAAACGTTCAGCGGAGGACGGTTGGCGAATTCTCCAAGGGAATGCAGCGCCGCATTGGATTGGCCCAGGCGCTCATCAATGACCCCGATTTAGTGATTCTGGATGAACCGACCGCCGGATTGGATCCCATTGGCTGCCGGGAGGTCAAAGACCTGATTCTGGCCTTGGCGCGACGGGGGAAAACAGTCATCCTCTCCAGCCATTTACTGGCCGATGTGCAGGATGTCTGTGACCAGGTGGTGATTTACTATGGTGGGAAAATCCAGGCACAGGGAACCATGAATGAACTGCTCAGTGAGCCGGACTCCATCCAGATCACCATGCCAGCCCTCTCAAAGGATTCACTGGAGAAAGTCATGGCAACCGTCCAATCTGTCGCCCCGAACCAGAAAGTGCAGATCGAAACACCTACCCAGGACCTGGAAAGCTATTTCCTGAAAGTGGTTGAGAAAGCCCGATCCTCCGAAGCCACCACCAGCGGAGCCACATCTGGAAACCGCGTCGCTGAATACCTCCGGGGCGATGATTCCTCAACTCAGGGAACCCGGCTGCTCGAACGGTTGTCCACCCCGGAATCCAAAAAACCTCAACCACCCGCAGAACCCGGACCCGGGGAATTGGAACGTCAACGGGAAAAACAAGCCAACCAGAAACTGGATTCCCTCACCCGCGAGACATCCCCTCAACCCGCTCCGGAATCCGACACCGATCGGGAAAAGAAAAGTCGCGAATCCATTGAACAGGCCAATCAGAAGCTCTCCTCACTTCTGGGTGGAACACCTCCTAAAAAGGACCCGGATCCCAATCCCTGATCGCGGGAGAATACCAGAAATCTGAAATCTGATTTTGTGCAGAAGCTACGATCCATAGCCGGCCTGACTATTAAGGGAGCCATCAAGCAGAAGCTGATATTGTTTTTATCGGTCTCCTTGTTGGCTGGAGTTCTGTTATTGCCCGCATTGATCCGGCACGACGAGACAGCCATCGGCTTCACCCAGATCATTCTGAGTTACACACTCACCCTGGCCACTATCATCCTCGGAACTGTGACCATTTGGCTGGGCTGCAGCTCCATATCCAGGGAGATGGAGGAGTGCCAGATGCAGGTTCTGGCCACCAAGCCAGTCGCCCGATGGCAGATCTGGATGGGGAAGTTGCTCGGCATTGCCTCCATCAATCTGTGTCTGATGCTGTTTTCAGGGATGATTGTCTATGGGGTGCTCCTGATGAAATCCGGCGAACTCTCCGAGGAACAAAGGTCCTACCTCAAAGAGAAAATCCTGGTTGCCAGAGCTGCCATACGGGAAGCCCCACCCAATCTGGCTCCCATCATCGAGGAAACTTTCCAAGCCAAAGTCGCCGAGGAAAACATCCCACCTACAGAGTGGGATGCCGTTCGCCAACACCTGAAATCCGCCATCGAGAATGAATTCACTCTCGTTCGTCCAGGAATGGCCCGACTCTGGGAACTGGACTTATCGCGCCAGCGGAAATCGCTCCAGGGCCGTCCACTCTTTGTCCGACTCAAAATCCAGACCCCCGATTTCATCAAAAACGAGGAGGACTCGAATCTTTACCCATCGGTCTGGCAGGTGGGAAAGCCTGACAGCCCGAATTACGGTGTGCGTCCCATCGACCTGCCGGTGGGTGTCTGGCACGAATTCCCCATCCCTGAAAACAGTATCGATACCGATGGTGTCCTCACCATCGCCATGCAGAATATGAGCAACACTTCCATTTTCTTTCCTATGCAGGACTCTCTTGAAGTCCTATACCGGGAGGGCGGATTCCTGCTCAATTACCTGCGGGGCCTGGGCATCCTGTTCTTCTGGCTCGTTCTCGTCGCCATTATCTCCATGACAGCCAGTTCATTCCTCTCTATTTTCTGTGGCTGCTTTTTTCTGTTTAACCGCTCTGTTCATATTTTTCAGCCGGGGTTCGGTCGAAGGCGTGATCGAAAACAACACCATACTGGGCATTGATTACAATGACCTCAGCGGGCCAAAACGCGACTTTCCCATTGTGGACGCAATCGGCTTGCCTTTTTTCGAGGCCATGAAGCTCGTGCTCGACCTGGTGGCGGATTTTTCTCCAATCGACTCGATGAGCAATGGCAGAAGTGTCACCTGGATACAATTTTTCCGGGCGTTTTTCCAGATTGTCTGCCTGATTGGTGGAATAATTGGGGGCATAGGGATATTAATATTTCAGAGAAGAGAGATAGCAACGGCTCAGGCCCGGTAACCCGAAAAGATCATGGCTTGGATTCCACAAAAACTGTTCCGTCCCGCATTATGCCTGCTGGTTGTGGTGTGCTTGCTGATATCGGGTGCTACCCAACAGTCCCTCAACGCCAAACGTGAAAGACTCGGCCTCACCCGCACCGCTGAACCATTGAAAAATGCTCCGCCACTTCTGGCTTTCAGCACAGTGGCTCTGGGCGGATTCCGCGGCCTCATCGCCAACAGCCTCTGGATGCGCCTGTACGACCTCCAGATGGACGGGAAATATTTTGAATTCGTTCAACTCAGTCACTGGATCACCCAACTTCAACCCACCATCCCGGAAGTCTGGATCCATTTAGCCTGGAACCTCTCCTACAATATCTCGGTGAAATTCGAGGACCCCCGTCAAAAGTGGCTCTGGGTGCGTCGGGGCATTGAACTGCTGCGCGATGGAGGCCTCAATTATAACCCCAACAGCGTCAACCTCTACCGCGAAATCGCCTGGCATTTCCAGCACAAGTTGGGCATGGATCTGGACGCCGGCCACATGTATTACAAAGAGATCTGGTCAAATATTTTCTCGGATGTCCTGGTGGATGGCAAACCCAACTACGATTCCCTGCTCAATCCGGTCACTCCGGAGGACCAGGCCCGCCTCGACCAGCTGACAAACGTTTTCAAGATGGATCCCGCCATCATGCAGCGTGTCGATCTGACCTATGGTCCGCTCGAGTGGCGTCTGCCGGAATCCCATGCTATATACTGGGCCTTGGCGGGAATGGAACTCGTGCAACGTCAGTATGCCAATGACAAAAAGGGTTTTGATCCCATTCTCAGTGAGGATTACATCAAGCTGCGACGTGTCATATATCAATCGATGCAGCTGGCCTTCCGGCGCGGGCGGCTCATCCCGATTCGTGATGCGGGCATGTTTGATTTCGGCCCGAATATCGACCTGGTTCCCAATGCCGATAAAAGTTTCCGCGACATGATCGCTGCCGAATCTGAGGAATGGCGCGAACACATCCGGACAGGCCACAAAAACATGGTGGCTGAAGCAGTCTATTTCTGCTTCACCCAGAATCGGAAAAACGATGCCGCCCGGTGGTTTGAAGTTTTAAAGCGGGATTATCCGAAGTCTGTCGAGCCGGGAAAATCCATGGAGCAATTCTGTGTTGAGCGCATATCTGAAATTCTGAATGAGACGTCACGCGATCGGGTCCGCGCACTGCTTGAGGGGGTAATATCGACGGCATTTTACAATATCGCCATTGGGGAGGATGCCCAGGGAATGAACGATATGGCATTGGCTGAAAAAGCGTATCTGAAGTTTCTGAGAGATACAAAAGTGCCGGGTGGTGATTCGGAAGAAGGCCGGGTTGTTCTGCCTGAATTTTCCCGGATTAAGAGTGATGTTCTCCGCACATTGCTGGACCCGGATATTTCTCCCTGGAGTGCTGAACTTCGCAGCTACCTCCGTGCCGACCTGGGACTGATAGGTCCATCGCCCGAACCACAGCCCGAGACGGAAATCGCGCCCGATCCAGCCCAATAACCTGTCCCCCCGACCGCTGGGGCGGCGACAGTCCTCATTCAGATCCGGATCCATTCTCCATAACGATCTCTCCGACTTGTGCGGCTGACGCCTTCTCTGAGTGGTCGGAGAAACGAAAAATCCGTTCGATGGCTTGATTTCCGGGGACTATCCTTGCCAATATCCGTCAGGCATCAGCCCGGAGATCATTCCGGCTGTGATTCTAATCAGGTGAACAAAAATCATTGGACAGGATTGCGCCCTCCCACAGGGCGATGATGCCGGAGAAGCTGAGGCCATAGAGCAAAATTCCAGACGCCGCGCCGATAAAACCGTCACGCATGGCGCTTTTGTCATCGGTGCGCAAAGGATAGATACAGGCGCACAGGCCGAGAATCAAAAGCACGTTGGCGATATTGCTGC
>JAJOIW010000072.1 GCA_021209225.1 Verrucomicrobiota bacterium | reverse complement strand
GTTATTGGACCAAGTCCAACTGGGAATCGGCAGTTGATTACGCACAATGGCAGGAAGCCTGGCATATATTTTCTGGTTGAAACCGGGGGTGGATCCTATCTGAGATCGAAGCTTTTTTTTTAAGCCAGTGAATTCCTTCGGGTCCCATTTTACCGATCGCTTCAACAGCATTCCTATATCGATGCCCCGCATCCTGGCTATTCTCCTCACTGTCCTTTTTATATTCAAAAGCCATGTACATGTAATGACTGATCGATTTGGAATTGTAGGTGGGTTCGCTTAATTTATTTAAAATGAGAAAAATAAGTGAAACGGCTGGAAGTGCGATGAACACAGCCAGAAGGCTGACCTTCCGGAGTCCAGAGCGATAAAGTATGGCGGTCCATTTGATCATGAGCGCTTGAGCTGAGTGTGGACGATGCAGTAAACAAGAACACGGGAAATTTATGACTGGGAAAGTGGCATTGCAAATCAATTTTCTGGAATTCTTTCACCCATATGCACCCGTGTCACAGAAAAATTGAAAAATCAAAAAGTGATTTCATTTTCCAACCAGCTCACAATAAAGAAATCAGCAACTGTCAGGAAAAATGAATTTACCCACGAGAGATTTTATCTCACGATTCTTATGTTGAGTCATGAGCACGCATCAATTTTATGAATTCCAGGCAATCGATAAACGATTGACAGACGAAGAAATGGGGGTTCTGAGATCGTTGTCCACCAAGGCGCAGATCAGTGCCACGAGGTTTGTCAATGTATACAATTATGGCGATTTCAGGGGTAATGTGGGGACGTGGATGAATGAGTATTTTGATGCCCATCTTCATATAGCAAGCTAGGGGACCCGCGTTCTTATATTCCGGATTCCTGAGTGTGCGCTGCTTGATTCAGAAATCGAACAATATTGTCCAGGACAAGCGACATCATGTCGAAGGTTTGGAAAGTATATTATCCTCAGATTCAGTTCTGAGGAGGAGGAGTATTTTGAATGGGTGGAGGGGGATGGAATGCTGGATGGGCTGCTCCCATTACGTAATGACCTGGTTTCCGGGTACAAGCGGATTCTATATATTGGCTGGTTGCTTGAAGTATCCAGAGGGAAAGTGGAGGGAAACGCAAAGGAACCCACGGTTCCTCCTGGGCTGACTCAATTATCACCGGCCCTGAAAAAGTTGGTGAACTTCTTACTTATCGATCAGGATCTCCTGGCTGCGGCCGCAGAATCCAGTTCTCCGATTCAATCCAGTTCTCCGGATGAAGTCCACATGAAGTCCTGGATTGCAGGATTGCCCGATGAAGTGAAAAACGACTTCCTGCTGAGGACAGTGCAAGGCGATTCATTGGTCAAACCGGAACGCATGGCTCAATATACAAAGGAATGCCACGCGTTGAATCAGCACAATCCATCAGCGCATCGCTTATTGGACGAACTTCGGCAACTCACAAAAATCCAGGCAATAAACCGAAGGGAGATCGCGGAACATCAGGAATTCATTGACAAGATGCAGAAGGAAAAAATGGCAAATGAAGCCCGGGAGAAACATTTGGATTCACTGGAGGGACATGAGGAGCAAATCTGGCGGCAGGTGGATGAACTTGTCAGCGCTCGAGTGACGAAAAACTACGGAATAGCCATAAATCTTTTAAAAGACCTGAAGGATCTGGCTCAGCGCACGAATAACACGGATGGATTTTTTCATAGACTTGAGTCCCTGCGTCAGGATCATGCCAGGAAGCTGAGCTTCACGGACAGGCTTATTGAAGTCGATGGGGGTGTTGAGCGCCTGGTAGCTTCCACGTATCAGCTCATAGAAAAGGCCACCTCATTCAATGAAAGGGATAGCAATACCAATTTTGAATATGACTATGATGGATATAAAACGATCGAGCACATTTTGGAATGCATTCTGAAAGCTGGACACTTGAAAGAGGTCATGAATCTTTCTTTGGAACCCATGCGCGCCGGCAGCGCTCAGATCGAAGCCAGCGATGAGGGCCTGATGCTGGAAGTAATTGAATCCTGTCTGATGGTGGCTATATCCGGTGTGGCACAGAGTGGATTGACCAGCAGGGAGATACTCCATTGGAAAAACCAGATGTCGCAGGCTGATAGGGTTGGAAGTATTTGTGAAAGCAAGCTGAAGAATCTGCAGACCAAGTTCACCAGACGATGATTGCTTTATTTTATCTTGAGAAAGCCACATTCCTACAATTTAAAAAGGGCAAAGGTTTTCATGTCCTTGATCAGGGTCATGCTTGAACACACAGGAGAGAAGTGATCCGGTTGAAAAATTCCGTGGAAAATTCCCTGATATCGCATAGGCTGTGGACGGGTCCAATGAGAAGACGGGTGATCCGTCTGCAGGAGGAATCGATATGACTGTCAGTTATCCATCACAGGTGCTGCACCCGGCATGGGGGCAGGAATATAGTCCATGTGCGACCACATGCTCGACATGGGGCGGTCGACGGCCACGACCCCGGCGGGTGAGCTGACACTGCCATATGCCCGACTGACCATCCATCATCAGGACTCCGAAACCGGGCAGGTGTATTTTTGCCATCCGGACTTTGCCGGGACCTGGCTTGTGACCGGGACATCGGAAATTCTGATGGAGCCAGCTATCCAGGAGAGGACCGCCCTGAAAAGGCAGATCCGGGATTATAAAATGATCCTGCCGGATGGTGGGGCATCCAGTCGCCCCGGATCCCTGGGATTGACACTGAAATGGTGTGCGGTATTGGCGGGGTTTGTAGTGATCGTCACCCTGGGGATCATGGCTCTGCTCGGGGCGGCCATTGCATTTATTACCCCATCGATGGAAGCGGTTTTAGGGGAGACAGCGGTGAAGGATTATTTGAGCGACTATCCGGTTGTCTCACCCGGCCGGGCAGATTGGGTGCGGGAGATTCAAAAAAAGATCAGCAGCAGCATCCCGGACAATCCCTATCAGTACCAGATTTATTTCATTGAAGAGGACACTCCGAACGCCATGGCCTTTCCGGGCGGGCATATCGTCGTGACCACCGGGCTGATTGAGCTCATTGGGGAGGATGAAGATCTCATGGCGGGGGTGATGGCCCATGAAACAGCTCATGTCATCCATAGACATGGGCTCAGACAAATTGTGAATCAGGCGGGTCCGGCAATGGCAGTTCAGCTCTTCATCGGAGACAGTTCTGGTCTGATCGGCGCTATAACCCGGGGATCCATTCTCTTCTCCAATCTCTCCTACTCCCGAGCCATGGAACTTGAGGCGGATGCATCCGCCATCCAATACCTCAGAACCGCCGAGTTTGACCCCACCGGACTCAAGGCATTCCTCATCCGCATCCAAGCACTTTTCCAGGATAGTGGACCGGTTCCGACATTCCTCAGCACTCACCCGGCGACTGAGACACGCATTGAAAAACTGAATGAGCGGTGAATGGTTTGATGGTCCTGCCGTCCCTCAGACCGCCAGTTTCAAGGCCTTAAGATAGCAGGCGCGGGATTCCTCCACATGTTGCATCCTCTCCAGCAATCTGGCTTTTCTCAAATAGGCATTGGGCATGGAGGGATTGTGCTGGATGCACAGATCAAATGCCTGGATGGCCTGATCCCATTGCAGCAGGTTCTGCAGCACCACCCCTTTGGCCAGGAATACTTCGGCATGGTCCGGGCACCGATCCGCCACGTCGTGGACGATCGAAAGGGCGTCCTCCCCGCGATCCTGACGACTCAAACGGATGGCCCGATTTAATTGATCGCGGTCATCAGAAGATAATCCCGTTGGACTGGCATGGGAATCACCCAGGTCCGCCTGGCCACTGTGTATGGTCCGCTCATGGTAAGGTGTTCTGCGATGAATCGTCATATCCGGAAATGCCTCAGGTAAATCGGGTGAATGGAAAATCGATGGTGGGATTGTGGCATCATTGTGAAAATCAGGTGCATTCCCGCTGTGTGGTTGAGGATTGAGCGCGCTCTCCGCGGCGGATTGGAAGCGGGTTTGGAGAAATGGCGGGTTGCCGGCTGCGGGGGGGGGGGATTGGTGGTGCGGTGCCCGGGACTGGCTATCTGACTGAACCCTGCGCAGGGCCGCCGATGCGGAGCGATTGGATCGCCTCATGGATATGGACGATAGGACGGAGACTATGATCACGCCCAGCAGAACCAAGCCGCTCATCCACATCAGGAAGTCCAGATAGGACATGCTGGGTCTGGAAGCCGGGACTGGATCAGGCGGCAGGGAATTCTGAGGCAGCGCCGCCAACTTATTGGAGGGGGTCTCATTACCCGGGAACTGGATGAGATTGAGATTGGCATCGGTCAAGGTATTGGTGACCGGGGCAAACACCTTGCTTTCATCATCCCCGGATTGAGAATGAAGGCTGAACGCTGTTGCTAAAAACAACAGGACCACTAAACTGAAAACTGTGAAGACGGATTTCACTATGCAATCGACCTGGAACCCCGCTTATCGCGGATTCAAATGCCCTGATTCTAGACAGACATGTGACATTTTCCAGAATTATTGACTCAAGAGGGAATTTATATCGCAAGTGACTGCACCACAAAGAATAACGTGAAATCCATCGGCGAATATTTAGACCTGGAAGATCTGGAGAACAAAGTGACGCTGCCGGATTTGTGGCAGCAGGAGGCGGTCGCAGCCCTGCGTGATGGAAAAGATGTCGTGATCCATGCTCCCACAGGTGCCGGAAAAACCCTGGTTTTCGAAATGTGGTCCCACCAGGGCAAACCCAAAAAAACCGCTATCTACACCGTCCCGACCCGAGCCCTGGCCAATGACAAGATGGCTGAATGGCAGGCTCGCGGGTGGAATGTGGGAATTGCAACGGGCGATCTTTCACACAATCTGGATGCCAAGATTCTGGTGGCCACCCTCGAAACTCAGAAAAACCGCTTACTGACTGGTTTCGGACCCGGTTTATTGGTGATCGATGAATATCAGATGATTGGGGATAAAGACCGGGGACTCAATTATGAATTGTCCCTGGCCTTATGCCCCCCGAACACGCAGCTCCTGCTGATGAGTGGAAGTGTGGCCAACCCTGATGAAGTGGTCACATGGCTGCGGCGCCTTGGGCGGCAGGCGGTACTGGTGAGGCATGATGTCCGCCCCGTTCCGCTGGAGGAAGCGCACCCGGCACATTTCATGCGCGATCTGCCATCGTCCATCGAAGGACAATGGCCCCGCCTGGTGGCCTCGGCTTTGGCTGACGATCTGGGACCGATCCTGATCTTCGCTCCACAACGGAAGAATGCGGAGCGCCTGGCCCGTGAGCTGGCCAAGCAGCTTCCCACTCCATTCCCCTTGAAGTTATCCCAGGAGCAGCGTGCC
>JAJOIW010000129.1 GCA_021209225.1 Verrucomicrobiota bacterium | reverse complement strand
CCATCGCAGACAGCCCGCCATCGATGCGTTCGAACCGCAAGTCCACGCAGGGATGTGGGCGCCCCACCCCACTTGAAATGGATGGCCCGGTCTGTCCATGCCACCTGCCGGTTCAACAGAAGTGAGGAGAGGTCAAGTCCATCCCATGAAGCTCGTATTGTGGGATGGATTCTCAATTGGCAGAGGGATGCCAGGGTTGGCATCCAATCCAGGTGAGCTGCCAGCGGATCCAGCAGGTCACCTCCATGGATATGCCCTGGCCACCAGACAAAGCAGGGAACACGCACTCCTCCTTCATGAACACTCCCCTTGCGCCCACGCAGGCCCCCATTGAATCGATTTGTGTTCGGACCGTTGTCAGTCATGAAGATGACGAGGGTATTGCTGGCAATGTTGATCCTTTTCAGAGTATCCAACAGCCTTCCCACCGCATGGTCCAGATGCTCAACCATGGCATAGGCACAGGCAGTTTCCCGATCCAGCCCGGATTCAGAGAAGCGTTCGTGATAGGCATCCGGCACCTGCCACGGACTATGTGGAGTATTCAGTGAGACATAGGCAAAAAACGGCTGACCTGCTTCACCATGGCGCTGCATGAATTGGATGGCTTCCTCAGTGATCACATCTGCAATGAATCCATTTCTCCTCACCATGACGCCGTCCATTTCCAGTTCGGTGTCAAAATAATTATTCCAATGGCCGGAGCAGAATCCCACAAACCGATCGAATCCCTGGCCCGCCGGGTTGTGCGGAAAGTGGGCGCCATTGTGCCATTTTCCAAAACAGCCAGTCACATATCCGTTGTCACGAAAGGCTTCAGCCAATGTGTATTCACCCGACCGCATTGTCTCCTGCCCCCGGGTGACTCCATGGACGCCGGTGCGCAAGGCATAACGTCCAGTCATTAAAACTTGCTCTCGTCGGAGAGCAGACAGGACTCACATAAAAAATGCTTCAAGCTCACCCCCGATCGGGCAATCTGATCGAGATGAGGGGGTGCGGAGGGAAGCGTTTCCATGCACACCCACGTCTCCCCATCCCTGATCATCGGTGATGACCAATAAGACATTCGGGTTCGGGAACGCCCCAGCACCGCCAAAAAGGACCAGTGCAGCACACCACCACCCACAGAAAACTGAAAACATGGAACCATTCCCCACCATGAATGTAAAATATCAGGTTTCCTCGGTGGAATCCCGTATTTCTTACCGGAATAAATCGCGTCAATCCAGGCACCACGCATTCGGATTTATCCTTCCGAACCCATGTTGTGGAATGGCTCGTCCTGATAAATTGAGGATTCACGGACTCCAATATTGAAAATTCTGCCACCCGAATTAACCTCAGTGCGTGTCAGAAAATGTTTTTACTCAAATTCTTATGAAACCGGAAAAATACTTATTGTGGGGCAGCTCATTTCAAAAAAACCTGATTTTTGCTGGGCTTACCTGCCTGATTGCCTTGAATGCCCCATGCGAGGATTGGCCGCACTGGAGAGGACTCGCCTTTAATGGCACCTCCCCGGAATCGGATTTCACCACCAACTTTGGCCCAAAAGGCCCGGACATCCTCTGGAAATCGTTTATTGGCAAAGGCTATTCAAGTTCGGTCATCAGCGATGGAAAACTTTTCACCATGGGGCTCGTCGATAGCGATGAGGTCGTCTTCGCTTTCGATGCAAAAACCGGTGAAGAAATCTGGAAAAAATCCTGGAAATCCACGTTCAAGCCTCAATTCTACGATGGGGGGACAAGCGGCACCCCGACAATCGATGGCAATCGTTTGTATATTCTGGCTCAAACGGGTGAGGTTTTCTGCCTGGATATTTCGGATGGGTCTGTGGTTTGGGAAACCAATATCATGAAGCAGCTGCAACTCGAGGTCGGGATGTGGGGCTATACAGGTGCTCCATTTGTCTGGAAAAACAGCCTGATTCTCAATGCCGGCGAATATGGCCTCGCTCTCGATAAATCCTCCGGTTCTGTTCTCTGGTCGTCGGGAACCGCGGCCAATGGATATGCCACCCCAGTTCCTTTTAAATTCAAAGGTGAGACACTGCTGGCTATCTTCGGGGCCAAGGCCCTCCATGCGGTTCATCCGGATACGGGGAAAAAAGTCTGGTCCTACAGCTGGGAAACCTCCTACGATGTGAATGCCGCTGATCCCTTATTTTTTCAAAATGACAAATGGTCCTCATCAGTTCAGGATATGGATCAGGTGCCACCCTGCTCGACCTCACTCAGGACACACCTCGCGAAGTCTGGAAAAATAAACTGCTGAAAACTCAACTCAATGCCGCCGTCCATCATGAAGGTTACTTTTATGGCATCGATGGCAACACATCCGATAAAGCAACCCTCAACTGTATTGAATCCAAATCGGGAGAACTCATCTGGTCCGAGAAAAACATCGGCACCGGGGGCCTTATACTCGCCAATGGCCACCTCCTGGTCATCAGCGAACGCGGGGAATTCCTCATCGCCAAAGCCACTCCTGACGGATTCAAACCCACCACAAGGAAACAAATTTACGGCGGGAAAACCTGGACTGTCCCCACTCTGGCCAATGGAATTGTCTACTGCCGCAACAGCCGCGGAGACCTGGTCGCATTGAAAATTGCGCCCTGATCTCGTCCAATACCCCCAGGATGGCTGGCCCAGGCTCAGCCAATCCCGGGGAAAGCATGTCGCCTGATCCGGATCGGCATATTCACTTCGCTCTGGGTCGCTGGAAGGTCAGAAGAAATATATAATTGTTGGGATCTTCAAGATTGCGGGACCTCATCACCATATAAAGAGTTGAATTGAGTTGGACAATTCCCTCCCACTTTCCAGTGAACCCATCCCCAAGGTCGAGCTCACGCAATGACTCCAACTTTTGAGTGAGCCCGGCAGACATATCCATCGAAAGATCCTTGCCATTGAGACTGCTTCCAAAAATTTCCACAAACTGAAGCGGCTCATTCATACCATCGATACTCATGGCGATCTGACATTGTTGCCCAACAAAAAAGGACACAGTCGGCTGGCTCAGTAATTTTGCCTCCTGGGACATGAGGACATCCCGAAAGACCCGCACCTTCTCCGAATCCAGAACCCCCACACCCTGGGGGTTCCGTCGCTTCAGGTGAATCAGATTCCGATCCCAGAAAAAAGTGGAGTCCGATGGAACATGGAAAATCTCCACCTCCAATTGGATCACCTCGCCAGCGGCAACCACTCCCACCTTCACATCCTCCCCTTCCCCCCGCACCCCAAAAGCCAACGTATCACACATCAGCAAACACAATAAAATCAGCCTCCTGAAATCCCGGATATCCATGCCCCAAACTAATTTCCCCCCTCATTCTTGTCAATAAACCAAGGGGACAGGCACTTTATGTTCGAGGCCATCACTAAAGGGACAGGCACTTTATAAAGGGACAGGCACTTTATTACTGAACCTGGATCGGCGGAACCAGCGTGGAGTACGTCATCAAATCCTTCCTTTTGTGACCTGAATAGCGGCCGTTTAGTATAGATGGCCAGACCGAGTAGCGATATCTGCGCTCTTGACGTTCTTCCTGGACGATAGTTAAAGACCCTCACGATCGTTCCTACCCGCTGGTCCCGTCACGGTTTTTTAGTTCATATACCAGTCTTTACAGGCCACCGCTTTGTACCCAAAGCGGTCCCTATTAATGACCGTATCCGAGCGCATAGAACGGTGTCCGATCCGAACCATTCGCGACTGCTGAAATCTGAGTGGGCCTGCCGGCGGAGGGGGTCGAAGCTTCGGAAAGGATTTCTTATAAGTTAAGCCTCAGGCGGAAGAACTTTGTGCCGGCTTCGGTGGGCAAAGTCAGCACCGCGGTACCATCGGCGCCAATGACGGGTTGCGCGGTCACCGGCTCCCACGGTCCGTTGGGACTATCGGCCTGTTCGGGAAAGATGAGGGGCGAACCGGACCATTGCATCGTCAACTCGGTGTCACTGACGGCGACCAGTTGCGGCTTGCTCAGTTCGAAAGACAGCCCAGGCGAGACTTTGCTGAACTCACTCGTCCGTCCGTCGCGAGTAACTGTCACGCTGAAGGTCTCGAGCACGGCAAAGGCGGAACCTGGCTCCACTTCGAGTTTTCCGATGAGCGCCTGCTCCGCTGGAGTTGTCCTGCGAAGCAGTGGCGTTCGACCCTGACTTTCCAGGGCGCGATTACCATAGATTTCGATCTCCACCTCACCCACACCTCCCGGCGCGGCCACGACATAAACCACAGTGACTTTGCCGCTGTCCCCCGCGGTTGAGCGCAAAATGACCGGCGGTGCCGATGGGGGAATTGGCGGAGTATTGTAGAGAATTCCCTCGAAGCTCAAGCCCGTTCCGTTGGCGTAGATGGGACCGCCTTGGATCATGGCCGGTTCCTCCCCCAAGATGGCAATTCCTACGGTTTTATTGTGAGCAATCGTGTTCTGCAGCAGCTGCACCGGCGTGCCGCCGACGGCAACGCCGGTTTCGTTGGGCAGGGCCGATCCGATCGGTGAAACGCCAATGCGGTTTCCTTGGAGAACGGTTTTGTTGGCCAAGGTGAGGCCGACGCCGGCCTTGGTGTTACCGCCGATGACGTTCTTTTCCAGCCGCAATCCGGTCGCCGCCCCTGCCGAACCCGCACTTCCGGCTTGGACGCCTATCCCGTTTGGCCATGCCGATTGAGCAGTAGGATCGACGCCGATCTGGTTTAACCGGATCAGGGGATCGATCGCCGCTCCACGCACATGGATTCCGGCCACGGCATTCCATCCGATTGTGTTTCCTGGAGAAATCCCGGAGGGTCCGACGATTACGGATTTGGTGTCATCGAGCAATAATCCGGTCTGACTGCCGCGATCGACGCCATCGGGGGTGCCCAGGCGGTTCCCGGAGATAACGTGGTTGGAGCCATTCGAGAGCCAGACCTCGTTCTCGGCATGTCCGGCCACGACATTGTCGCGAATCACGGTGCCTCGGGCACCTCCGTATACGGCGATCCCACTGTGCGAGTCCGTGCCGAGGGGAACAGCGCCGAGGGAATTCAATCCGATGGTGTTCCGTTCAATCAAGGCGCCGGCCACCGGCGCGAGATCCAGGCTGATCTCCAAGGGGTTGTCCGGATCGGAGAGAAAAATCTCCCCATCATCGGGATCCTCTTCGAATTGCTCTGTCCCCGAGATCAAGACATCCCATTCATGACCAGCGATCACGTTCTCAGTCACCCGCACGTTGGCGGCGCGATCTACCCTCAGGCCATAGAGCAGCTTGCTCGGGGCTAACCCCGTGGGCAGAGCTCCCGATCCGCTGAAGGCCGGTCCGATAAGGTTCTTCTCCACCACGCTATCGGAGACCGTCTCACCGGCGAG
>JAJOIW010000083.1 GCA_021209225.1 Verrucomicrobiota bacterium | reverse complement strand
GCCAATATGATGGGGGATATCAAAATCTTCAATCTGGCCAAGGGATCCCTCCATGCCGAATGGAACACCCCGGAGTTCACCTCGTGGGGCATCATCAAAAGTCATCATTACATTGGTGGCATCTTCGGCCTCACCTTCTCACCGGATTCCACAAAAGTGCTGGCCTGCGGCATGGGATCCATGCACGATCCCATGGCGGGAAATGGCAAGCAGACCTGGCAGATGTTCGACACCACTCCGATGGCACCCGCAAAAATTCTGGAGATCAAGGACGATCAACGCGGCCGTGGACTCATGGAATCCATCGCATTCCACCCCTCTGGAAAATTCTTTGCCATGGCCGGACGCCTGGCTCAGGGGCAGTGGAATGTCGCATTTTTTGATGCCTCAAGTGGCGATGTCCTGCATCACTTCAATTCCAAATCCCGAGTCACACATCTTCATTTTTCCCCTGATGGCTCGACACTGATCCTCGGTGGTGCTGCCAGTCAGTCATCAAAGAAAGATGGTGTTTGGCCGGAGTATGGAAAAATCCACATTTACTCACTGGCCTGATATTTCTTCAGATTTCTGAAAGAACGGGATCTGAATATCTGGAAGGGTGTCCGTTGCCGGACGTGAGAAGGGGGCGCGGAATTTCGTATATCCTGGCAGGAACCCACCATGGCTCAGAAAGAACTGACCCTCTTCAATTCCCATATATCGGTCCAGCCGATCTGATTTGCCTGTGGGATCGTGGCTGAACCTGGCGGTTGTCAATTCTTTCCATCCTCCTGGTTCCGCATAGATCCATTGATTGCCGAAGCGGGCTTTGCGGACGAGGTGGCCATTATCGCCAACGAAATTCTCGCTGAAGCTGTAGAGTCCACGCAGTGTTCCACCATCCTTGGGGGCATTCCAACTCGAGATCAGCATCCACCTGGATTGCTCCGGGTGGAAATAATAACCACTGTAGATCGTGCGCTTTCCCTCCACTGGTTGGGCGGTGACCACAAATTTCTGAACCGTGCCGGTCTTCCATGAATATTTGAGATGCGAGTGACCGCCCGTACCCTCATTGCCAAAGTCATTGGTGTGAACCTCCGGGCCTTTGCCAACCAGGAGCACCCGATTTTCATCGCTGACTTTACCCCGATCCACAGCCTCGTTCCCGCTGTCCCACACGCTGAAAATAATGCGGCGTTCAGTGGGACTATTCACCTGCATGCCAAAATATCCACGGTGCCAGCCACACGCCATGTAATATGTCCACACCGGATCCTCCAACCCCGTCATCTCACAATAAAACCCGGTCACGGACAACCCATCCTCCACAGGATAACTTAAATGCACCGATGCCGCATTCCGGCGTGGCTTCATATTGAAGTGGACCCCATCCAGCACATCCATCTCCCCATGGCTGGACAATATCAGGTTATGTATCTGCCCCGGAAATTGGAGGGACGATGGACCATGAACCAGCTGCAATCGAATCTCCACATAGCCTGCATCCGCAATGGTGAAGACACCAAACGGCAGTGTGATTTTCTTCTGTTTTGAGGCCGACGGGATTTCTGCCTCATGGATCTGATCACCGATTTTCATCGCCAGCGATTGCCCTTCATCTGTCATGGGCGTGAATTCAATCGCACAATCCAGAGGGCCCGTGGCGCTGAACTTGCCAAACCATGAAATGTATTCCTTGTCGGCCCGCCAGTATGTGATCCCATCGGTATCATCAAATCGGGTGCGCTGCCGCCAATGGATACCTTCCAGTTCCTCGCGGTTGTCCGAATCCGCGTAGGCAGTGAATGCCGGCACAACCAGCTCACCAGCCACTACCGGGTAGCCCATACTCCCACCCGATAGCAGAACCAGAATCTGGAATACAGACAGAGCCCCAAACCAGGTCCGGTGTCCGGACATTTTGAGGCGCAGACGGGAATTATCTTCGGGTTGAAATATCATGGAGTGCTTTTGTGAGTGTGTGGATGAACCGATCGATGGCGTGGATCAATGGATGATGAGCTGGCGCCGGGGCCGACGAACCGGATCGGCTTATTTCGAAATCCCGGACAATGGCCTCCGCCCGCTCAGACTGTCTGTCGGGGACGAGTACCCGCACCAACCCAATCGCGGGAACCTCTCCAGTGGCAATCTCAAGCATCTCCCCTTCAACTGTCGGTTCAAGATCCTGTTGTGCCAGCAAATCGGCAACCATCCTCGCTTCCAATGAATGGTTGGCATGAAATACACATTGCATGTCCCACATCCTAGTCCATTTTCCCCACGCCTCAAGCCTCAATGCCACACCAAGGTAGCAGCGACAATCTTGTCGCTGATCCACGACAACACGAGCTGCAATAAATACGGAGGAAAGTGTCGGGTTCTGGATTCCGATACGATCTTGTTTCCACCCTCAATCTGAGAGAATCCGGCATCCTGAAAGTCCTTCCCCAATTGGCGCACTTATGGAAGCACACCATTGAATTCGGTGAATGTTTCTCACGAAGCAAGCTGACGTTCCTCAGCCAAACACTATCATCGAGTGGTTATCCGACCAGGTGAGTTCAGGTTGACTGATTTGGGGTGTATAATTCCGAATCCTATTGTTGCTGAGTCTTGATTTTTTATCAGGCGAAATATGGTGCTTTCAACAAAATTGCTGCCATTGGTCCATGACCTGGCATGGGGATTACAGCCGTTTCCGCAGTGTACATGAAATGAGAACGACCAATGAGGACAGATGAGGGATGTGGAAAAGAAAAATGGGTCTCTCACCAAGGCACCAGGATCACCAAGGTTGGGACGTTGGAGGATTCCTGTGCACCTGAAATGCTCGAGGAAATCCTGGTGCCTTTGTGTCTTGGTGAGATAGAATTCCCGTATCCTGAAAGTCACCATCCAGCAAGGCCCCGGGGCATGTGATTTCAGAATATGCCGGAACGTATGAAAACAAATGGTTTCGGTTCAGGAGGTGGTTCAAGTTGGCAGGAAGGGTGAAGCAACGCGGGATGGGTGGACCCATTTTATGGAGCCTTGTCACTGGTCAGATAATGAATTAGGCTGACCTGGGTTCTGGCCCACAGAGGCCCTGACTGATTGCAGTCTATCCGGGTAATCGGGGCTCATGCATTTGAATGTCCGCCGGCGGTCGAGGTGGTTCAAACGGATGAATGCATTTCATTACGAGAAACAACAGATTATGAAGATGAGCAGGGAAGAGGTTTCAGAGCGTCCATTTTGCAAGTGGTGCAGATTTTTGGTTTTACTCATTGCCTCAGGGGTGGGCGTTCTGGGTGTGGGTCAAGGACAGACATTCACGGTGATGCCTCCATTTGATTCGGGAACTTATGTTGATGAGGACGGCGATCTGGCCGGGTATGGGACATACGCGCTGGCCGTTTCCGGGGATGGTTCGACCATCGTCGGGTATGGACAAAAAGCCAACGGCACATCCACCGCATTTGTGTGGAAGGACGGAGTCTACACAGAGATTCCTTTTAACTTTGCGGGGAGGAGTGGCACTGAAATTTTCATTTCCCCGGATGGTGATCGTATTTTTGGATGGAGCCTCCTGGGCCGCAATCTCCAGATTCGGGAGCAGGATGGCAGGATTGTTCCCGGGTCCTATGGCCCATGGATTTCATTCAATCGCGAATACGAGGGTCAGCGCAGTCCGGTGGGGGGATGGAATCGCCGGTGGGATACCCGGTCGGGCAATTCCCAGCGGAGTGTGATTTGTGCAATTTCGGACGACTTCACCACCGCAGTCGGCGAGAAATTCAATGAAACCACCAAGCGATGGGAGGCCGCGATCTGGAAGGGGAACACGGCGGTTATCCTGTCTCCGAAAGACGATGCGACCTACGGCATCGTCACGGGTGTGTCTGCGGACGGCGCGGTGGCCTGCGGGTATTTTGGATACGAAACCGACTTCCGCCAGACGGGGTTTGTCTGGACTGAGGACGATGGGGTCGTTCTCATCAGCGAACTGATCACGAACTCGGGATTGCAATGGCATCCGGCACTTCCTCTCAGGCCACGCGCTGTCTCCGCCGATGGCACGACAGTCATCGGCGATGTGGAGGGATATATTCAGGGATTTGCCGAAGGGCTGGCCACAGAATCCGACCCCTACCAGGACATGGCTTGGCATCTCGTCCTCAAGACCCCTCCAGTCAAACTGACCCTCGATCCGGATAAGCCCGATTACGATCTTGAGGAAACCTTCACCGCCCGGGTGCGCGTGCGCCACCAGCTTCCGGATCCGGCATCCTATGCCTTCCAGGGAATGATTGTCACCGAAACATTCGATGGGGTGGCTGTCTCAGAGTCCGGCCGGGAACCGCTGCTGGAGATTCGCGAATCAGAAACCCAACGCTTTGAGCTGACGCCCGGGGACAGGGGAACGCACATTTGAAGTGCGGGTCGACTCTGTCGGACGCGGCGTCACAACACTGGAAACGCGGGTTGAGAGGACCGATGCTTCGGGAGTGAAGGAGGTTTTCACGGACGAGGTTGAGCTTCTGGTGGCTCCCCTGGACTCCGAGGTCATCATCACATCCGGCGAGCATCTTCTCAATCAGACCCCCGAGGACAAATGGGGCGCGCGCGCCAGAGCCATCAACGATAAACGCCGCAAAGACAAACTCACCCCATTCAGCAACCTTATCGAAATTCAGCTCACACTCACAAATAAGAGCAAGGCCACCGTCGAGAATATGAATATCCCCGACGCCATCAATATACTCTCACTTATTTCCAGCACCGACATTCAGAGTCCCGGGGTCCCACTCAAGCCGATTCAATTTTACGCACCGGACGGATCGACTATCGATCTGACCAATCCTGAGTCTGATCCAACCATCGAGGATGTGTCCCTGGCGCCGGATGAATCTGTGGTCTATGCCTGGGTGGTGGATGCGTTTGACGCCAATCCGGCCCCGGAGGAGGACGATTCGGCGGATCTTGAGTTCAGGGCATTGGTTCTGGGAAGCATCGACAGCATAAACCTGCGCGAATTGGCGACAGCTGAGTTCAAAGTGATTGACCAGCCGCTCCTGGAATGGGGTATCCGTCCGAAAGGGGGGCGCACAACTTATCAATCCGGCCAGGTCGTCCGGGTGGATGGCTACATCGAGAATATCTCCACCCGGGATTCAAAGCCACCACAGGACATCCGTGTCATGGTCTATCAGGTTCCCGAAGGCAATATTGGCGGCGGGTTCATGTTTGATAATGCCAAAGCCGGTGGGCCCACTCCAAAGTATTACGAGATATTCGAGTTGCCTGCGGAAGGCCCGGGCAAGGTCAAAAATCTGTCCGCCGTATTCCGGTCGTTTCCAACGGTGAAGCCATCGGGCGCCAAGGTGCGGTTCGGGGTGCGTCTGTGGACGGTGAAACCGAATCCGGACG
>JAJOIW010000112.1 GCA_021209225.1 Verrucomicrobiota bacterium | reverse complement strand
CCACTCAGAGCCACAATTCCGAATACAGACATGATAGTCAGATCCATGTCCATGATCATGTGCCCAAGTATGGCTCCCACCAATCCGAAAGGGATAGCTGACATGACTATAAATGGTTGTAAATAGGATTTGAATGGTATGGCCAGGAGGGCAAAAATGATCATGATAGCCAGAGGAAATCCCTGGACAATTCCCATCATCAGTTCCTCCTGATCCCGGGCTTCGCCTTCAAAGCCTAATGTGATGCCTGGGTAGGTTGCTTTGAGTTCATCAAAATACCCGGAGCTGTTTAAACTGGATACGACCTCGTTTGCTGTGATCTTGGAGCTATCCACGGCAGCGGTCACATTGATGATGCGTCTTCCATCCACCCGGGTGATCGTGCTCAAACCGGACCCCAATTGGGCATCCGCAATTTCAGTGAATGGGACTTCGCTTCCATCGGGCAATCGAATCATCATGGTTTCAAGGTTATAGACACTGTCGCGCTCATCACCTGGGTATCGGACCATGATCCGGATCTCTTCATTTTCTCTTTGCACTCTCTGTGCTTCCGCTCCGAAGAACGACTGGCGAACCTGCTGCCCAACCATCGCGGGTGTCAGTCCCAGATTGTAACCCAATGGTTTGAGGTATATTTGCACCTCCTTCTTGGCCTGCTCAAAGGAATCGGCGATGCTGTAGACCCCATCGTATTGGGCCAGTTTGTTTTTAAGTTCTTTGACCGCCTTCATGAGAAGGTCATAGTTCCCGCCTTCAACCTGCAGTTCAATGGCTGAGCCAGATGAAAACAAGGAGGCCGTGAATGTGACATCCTTCACACCTGGCAGATCACCAACCATCTCCTCCCAGCGGAGTGCCATTTTTTCGCTGCTGGTACCGGGTCGATCCTCGGATGGAAGCAACTCAATATGCACCTCCCCCTGATGTCCGCTTGTGAGGGTGAGCACATAATCCCCAGCTCCCTGGGATTGCGTTTTGGCGTAGGGCTGCTGTCCGACAGTTGTCATCATATGTCGGAATATCGACCTGTCCCCCAAGTCGTACTCTGCATCCAGTTCACTTTGAAGCTGCACGGCGGCAGTTTCAATGCGTTGAACAATGCTGGCAGTCACATCGGCTGAGGTGCCCTGCGGCATATTCACGATCGCCGCGAGATTGTCACCCTCCACCGGAGGGAAAACCTGAAAACGCATCCATCCACCAGCTACGATCCCGATACTGGCGATCAATATTCCAATACACGCACACCAGGTGGCATATCGGAAATTTAATGCGACAGCCAGGGCTCGGGCATAAATCTGATGAATAAAATACTGAACCCCATTATTGAACCAGTTCTGGAAGCGGTAAAAAAGCCCAAGCCGTTTTTTCACGCTGTCGTACCATGCGGGCCGGTGACCCAAATGCGAAGGAAGAATAAAGAGACTTTCCATCAGCGAGAAAACCAGTGTCGGAATGACAACCAGTGGGATGACCGAGAGGATCTCGCCAATGGAGCCTGGGGCGGTGGCCAGCGGAAGGAAGGCAGCGATGGTGGTGCAGACGGCGAATGCCACTGGGCGGCCCACTTCCTGGGTGGCACGGATAGCGATAGCGAGCAAGCTCTCCTTTTTGGTTTTGAGAGCATCGTTGGCATCCTGGTATTCGTGGATGTTTTCACTGACGACGATGGCGTCATCCACCACAATTCCCAACACAAGGATAAATCCGAACAATGACAACAGATTGATGCTGACACCCAGAATGGGCATCATCCACAAGGCACCAAAAAAGGAGACAACGATTCCGACAGCGACCCAGAATGCCAGGCTGAGTCTGAGAAATAAAGCCAAGGTGCCGACGACAAGGATCAAACCAAAAAATCCATTGGACAAAAGCAGACTGAGGCGTGACCTCAGGTAGCTTGTGTCATCCTGCCAGTAGGCTAATTCAAGCCCCTCAGGAAGTGAAAGCTGAGCATTATTGACATAATTGATGACGGAATCGGAGATGGATATGGCGCTTTGATTTCCGGTTCGGAAGATTTGGATCATCGCTGCTGGTTTTCCATCGAAACGGGATGAGAGGTCGGTGTCCTGAAATCCATCGATGACCTGGGCTATATCCCGCACGCGGATCACAGTGCCATCCGGAAGAGTTCTGACAATGATGGCAGCAAACTCGTCACCGGAATACTTCTGGCTTTTGGTCCGGATGAGCACATCTCCTCCATCGGAGCGGATCGATCCACCTGGGATATCCCGGGAGAATTCCCGGATGACCCGGGCCACCTCATTCATGCTGAGGTTATATTCACGCAATTTCCACTCGGATAATTGGACTGTGATTTCATCGGGCCGGACGCTGACCAGTTTGGCGAGGCTGATTTCAGGCAGTGCGAGGAGGTCTTCACGGATTTTTTCCGCATAGTCTTTGAGGTCCCGCTCGGACAAGTCTCCGGCGACGACCACATTGATGACCTGCTTAACAACTTTGATCTCCTCGATGACCGGTTCCTCAATCTCCTCGGGAAACGTGCGGATTCCATCGATCTTATTCTTGAAGTCGTCGAGGAATTTTCCTTTATCCACATTCATTTCGAGTTCGGCATTGACAATGCCGAGGCCTTCGGCGGCGGTGGAGGTGATTTTTTTGAGTCCCTCCATGCCCTCGATGGCCTCCTCAATGGGTTTACAGATGCCGCGCTCCACTTCTTCCGGAGCGGCACCCTGATAAACGACTTCAACTGTGACCATTCTGGGGTCCACTTCAGGAAAGATTTCCTGTTTCATGCTCATCGTGGATACCCCACCAGCCACGATGATGGTTAATGCAAGTAAATTTGCCGCGACGGGATTCTTCGCAAACCAACTGATCAATCCATTCACAATATATCTCCTCGGTTTCTTGAAATTGGGTTCATAGTGAGCCATCCGCCGGCTTGTCGGCACCCGTTATCAGTGCCTTTTGTCCTGGCAGAATCAGGCCCAGAGTCGAGGTCACGACTTTGTCCCCATCATCCAGAGAATTCTCAATGATCAGGGTGTCAGATAAAGATTGCACCGGTTTGACTGGCCGGAACTGCAACCGCGAGTCCTTGTCCAATACGACAAGTGATTGATGGTTCTCCAGATTCCTCACCGCAGCCCGGGGGACCTGCAGCACATTCGTGGCACTGAGTCCCGCGATATAGGCTTTGACAAAAAGCCCGGCAGGGATGGGCGCCATCCGGTCCTGCCTGAGCGGGTTTGAAATCCGCGCCACCAATGTGGCCATACGTGTCAGTTCATTTAATCCGGTTTCCAGTTGGACGACATTGGCTATCCAGCGGAAGGACTCGTTTCCGATCTCGCCATCCAGTCTCACATCGACCTGGCCTAAGGCCTCAGCACCGGGAACCACCCCGACCTGAATGGGCAAATACCTTAAATCCGAGACGCGGACCGGCAGGCGGACCTCGTAGACATCCGTGCCATAAATCGTCGCAATCTGGGATCCAACCCGGACATACTGACCAAGATCAGCCAGCTTCGAGCGCACCGCCCCGTCAAAGGGTGCCAGAATGGTGCACCGGCTCAGGTTCAATCTGGCCAATTCCACATCGGCGGCTGCGGCCTGGTAACGGGCTTCGGATTCAGCCAGTTGAGGCTCCCGTAATACCAGAGCATTGGATTCCCGACCCGTCCCGAGGGAATCCCATTCGCGCCGTGCAATTTCCGCTTGAGCTCTTTCCAGGGCCAGGTTTGCCTCAGCTTGTTTGAGGGAGGCTTGAGCTCGTGTGAGTGCCAGTTGGTAGTCCGTCTGATCAATCTCTATCAACGTGTCACCTTTTTTGAATGTCAATCCTGGTTCAAGTGCCTGGTTGATATATCGAATGGTTCCTGTGACTTCGACCACGAGTGAGATTTCCCGCTGGGGCTGGATGGTGCCATGGCTTTCAACAATAAACCGGTGATTTGTTGGGGCCAACTCGAGCGCCTCCACCGAAACCGGCCGGATTTCCGGCTGAACAGGCTGAGGTTTTTCTTTGAATCGGATCAGCAGCGCCGCCACCGCGATTCCCAATCCAATAAATACCAGCGGGAAAATAACCTTATTCCATTTCATATGCTAACATGCCTGATTAAGTGATTTTCTATTCAGAATATGATAAAGATTGGATCGGGCTATCCATATGGCCCCCGATTGCCTGCCAGAGAGCGATTCTGTTCAAAAGAAGTTGTTGCAGGAATTGTGTCAGTCTTTGTTCCTCGAGCAGAACCAGGAAATGGGATTCCAGCATGGTTTGTTTATCCGCAACCCCCAGGTTGAATTTGTCCATGGTGGACGCATATTGGGCCCGACTGCGCGTCAGGGAATCCTGGACCAGTCCGATGGACTCACGGAGCATGGCTTCATTATCCAGGGATTGTTCGACTTCCCCAAAGGCGGATTGAATTGCGGACAGGTAATTCTGCATGGCCTCGCGTTCCACAGCCCGGCTGAGGTTGACAAAGGAACGCAGACGCCCCCAGTCCAGTATGGGCCGGGCGATATTCCCACCCAGACTCCAGACGGAAAAGTCAATGTCTGTGAGGTCGGCCAGTTCATTGGATGCGGTGCCAGTGCTTGCGGTGAGCGCAATCCGGGGAAATAAATCCGCTTGGGATGATCGGAGTCTCTGACTGGCGGCGAGCAGACGGTTCCGGGCGGCTGAGATGTCCGGTCTGTTTTCGAGCAAGTCGGAAGGCAATCCCGGCACCAGGGGTTGAAGTTCGGATGGCAGATCACCGGGCAATGTCATTGTGCCACTGGGATATCTTCCTAGCAGCCTCTCCATGGAACGAAGGGCATCCCGCGAATTCTTCAACGACTGGAGGCTGGTTGTTCTGGCGGACTCAAAATCAGTGCGTGCCATACGGACACGGTCTGCAGGCACCAATCCCAGGCCGAACCGGTCATCAAGCAAATCGGATATGGTCCTGCGGTTCCCGGCAATCTCTTCAGCCAGGCCCGCCAGCTTCAGCGAAACATGACCGGTCACCCAACTCTGCAGATATGCGGCAATGAGCGACTTTTCCAACCAGATGCGATCCAGATTCAGGGCTGCCGAATCGAATGATGCGGCATTGCGGGATGCCCGCAGTCTCCCCCACAGGTCCAGTTCCCATTGCGTATTCAGACTGAATGCATACGATTCAAACCGCGCTGTGAGTGGGCCTTGACTTCCAGGGATGGGGAGGCCAATGAAATTCTGCTGTGTTTTGGATCCAGAGAGACTCCCCTGGATTGTGGGCAGAAGATCGGCTCCCGCAGCTTCGGCCCGCGCCAGCGCCGATTCAAATCGTGCCATCGCCGCACCCAGGTCAAAATTGTTTTCAATCAATTCTGCAAAGTGGGATTCCATGGCACTGACGGGAAAGTCGGACAAAGCTGAGTTTTCGATAGCCGTCTGGCCGGGCACATCGGTTTGCATTGAGTAGGCGG